>NZ_JASCOM010000086.1:0-23251 GCF_029959925.1 Pseudomonas sp. PS02303 | reverse complement strand
AATTATTAAAAAGGGACCCCCACGCTGGGGGGGGGCGGGGCACCCCCCCCGCGCCACAAAAGATCCTCACCAGACCAAACTCCCCGACCACAGGGAGCATGTGTAATTCAGCAGCGATCAACGAACCTTGAACCGCCCCATGATCGAGCTGACGCGCGCATTGGCTTGCAGCAGTTGTTGGGTATTAAGCTCGCTGGCCTGGCCGCTTTTCACCAGCTCATCCACCATGTGACGGATCTGCACCATGCTGCGGTTGATCTCTTCGGTCACCGCGCTTTGCTGCTCGGCGGCGGTGGCGATCTGCGTACTCAGGCTGTTGATGTGGCTGACCGAGCCGGCCATTTCATCCAGGCCCGTGTTGACCCGCGCCGTGGCATCGGCGGCAGACTGGCAACTGGCCTGGGTATTTTCCATCGCGGTTACAGACGAACTCACGCCTTGGGTCAGGCGCTTGAGCATTTCATTGATTTGCGAAGTGCTGGCTTGCGTGCGGGCGGCGAGGGCGCGGACTTCATCGGCGACGACCGCGAAACCGCGACCTTGCTCACCGGCCCGGGCTGCTTCGATCGCGGCGTTGAGCGCCAGTAAGTTGGTCTGCCCGGCAATCGCGCCAATCACCCCGAGAATTTCGGTGATGCGTTGCGCGTCTTCCTGCATGCTTTCGACTTTATGGGTGGCGCTCGCCACTTCGTCGATCAAGGCGATCACGCTGCTGGACGCTTCACCGACCACGACCCGTGAACGATCGGCGTTCTCGTTGGCGCGCTGGGTGAAGGCAGCCGTTTCAGCGGCGTTCTGCGCGACGCTTTCGGCGGTCGAACTCATCTCGGTAATCGCCGTGACTGTCTGATCCGTTTCAGACGCATGGCGCACCAGAATCTGACTGGTGTGGGCGGAAGTCCGCTGCAGGTTGTCCAGGCTGGAGGCCATGGCACCGGTGGCCTGGGTGACTTCGCCGATCATGTTCTGCAAATAAATGATGAAGGCGTTGACCGAGTGCCCGATGGCACCCAGTTCGTCTTCGGCGCGGATAGTGATGCGTTTGGTCAGGTCGGCATCGCCCGCGGACAGGGCGTCAATGTTGGCTTTGAGGATTTTCATCCGCTGGATCAGTTGGCGAATCGCATAGATCTGCAGCAACACCAGCAGAATCACCATCGGGATTTGCAGCAGGCTCAGTGTGCTGAGCACATCGTCACGCTGGGCGGTGATCAGCGTGGTCGGCAGGGCCGTGGCGAGGAACCACGGGGTGCCTTCGATCGGGCGCATGAAGAAGGTGTTGGCTTCACCGTTGTTGTCGAACTCGACCCGCTGCGACTGATCACGGTTTTGCAGGCCGGCCTTCACTTGACTGGCGAACGGCGAGTTGCCGGCCAGCTCACTGATGTTCTTCAGCACGATTGGCCCACTGATCCGCGAGCTGTTGCTGATGATCTTGCCGTCAGCTTCGACGATCAGCATTTCGGCGCCGAGGTCTTTTTCCTTGCGGGCGATCAAGTCATTGAAGAAGCCCAGCGTCACGTCGATAGTCGAGACGCCATACGCCGCGCCATTTTTCTGAATGGCCATGGCGCAGTTGGTCCGTGGCTCCGCGCTGGCGTCATCTTTATAGGCAGCGGCCCAGGCGCATTGGCCGCGCGGGGTTTGCATGCCGCCCTTGTACCAGGTCTGGTCGTAATAGTTGGGAGCGGCGTCACTGTTCCAGAACGTATTGACCGCCAGCTTGCCGGAGGCGTCGCGGTGCCAGAAGGTGCTGAATTTGTTACGTCCGGCCTCACGCTGGCCGGGTAACGGCCAGATACCGCCTCCGAACACTTTCAACTCGCCGTATTGATCGACCAGGCCTGGCAGCACCGTGTCGATGGCAGCGCTGTCGAGCAACGGAATGGTCTGGGTGATGCTGCGCTGTTGCGCCTGAACCTTGTTCAGTTCGCCCTGGATTTGCTCGGCCACTTCGGCGATGCGGTTGAGGGCCACCTGTTCTTCGGTGTGACGAAGCTTGGGGGCGACCAACTGGCTGATGCCGACCACCGTGAGGACGAATAGCAGCAGGATGAACAGGACCAGAAACAGCGTGTAACGAGCCTGGATGGTGCGGAATGCGGGCATGGGACCGGTCCTTGTGCAGCGTTCTTATTGTGGTTTTCGGAATGAAAATCGGCGCTTCGAAGAGCTATCGGCTTGCAAGGGACGAGCTTTAGGTACGGGCGTGCTAGAAAGGGGCAGGGTGACGAGCGGTCAGGGGCCGGACAGTGTCGATGTTGATACAAATAAACTAACCAAGACGTACAAGAGGCTGATTAGTTGGCTAGACCTCTTTTGAAAAGAATGTGTAGACCAATGAAACAAGGCGCTTGGTGCTTTGTATCTAACACGTACAAAAATTGTAAAAACTGGAAAAAGTTGTTGGTATGGCTAGTTGCCAGATTGATACTTGGCGGCTCTAAAACTGAACTAAACAAGGAGTTTTTTATGGTCACGCAGTCGGGAGTTCATTCATGACTATCGGCTACACAGGGGCCTGGACTCCCAAGGCAGGATTGCTGGTTCAGGATACGGGCGGGGGCAAACCTGTCACCCACAACGCCAGGGTCAAGCAGATGCTGGCACTGGTGGGGACCAATCCAAACGCGCTGAACACGGCGAAAATGGATGAGCAGAAAATCCATCGCAACGTGAAAGGCTTTGACCCGGAAAGTATCTCCGCCAAACAGCTGGGCAATCTCAGCGCCTTTTTGCGAGGCAAGGGATTGATTTCCGATATCACGTCGATGACGTTGATGAACGCCGGTGACAAATTCGACCGGTTTGGTATTCAGAAAGACCCGGATGCAAAATTCAATGCGCTGGAGTATTTCGCTACGCAACTGGACACCATTCAGAACAACAGCATCAAGGGCGACAGATACGCCGCCGGCCTCATCCCGGAATACAAGACGGCAATTTATGTGCTGCAGAACCTGCAGGTTTACGGCAAGGGTAACGGTACAACAGTGCCTGCTACCGACGGTGGCGTCAGATCCAAGGCTTGATGTTCGCAGCGCCGGCCCACTCAGACCGAGTGGGCCAGGCGTTGGTTACCGATCTAGTAACTTCATGACTTCCTCTGGATAGCGCAAGCCTGCGGTGGCATTGGCCGGGAAAATCGCTTCCAGAGCGTGCAAGTCGTGGTCGCTGAGTTTCACCTCCAGTGCGCCAACGTTTTCTTCAAGGTATTTACGCTGTTTGGTCCCGGGAATCGGGATCAGGTAGTCACCTTGCGCCAGCACCCAGGCCAGCGCCAATTGGCCCGCCGTCACCCCTTTGTCGGCTGCCAAGGCTTGTACCTGCTGCACCAACAACAGGTTTTTCGCGAAATTTTCCCCTTCAAAGCGCGGGCTGAAGCGCCGGTAATCGTCGGCGGCAAAGTCATCCGGGCTTTTCAGTGCCCCCGTCAGAAAGCCACGACCCAATGGGCTGTAAGGGACGAACGCAATGCCCAGACGCTGGCACGCAGCTAGGCAACCGTTCTCTTCCTGGTCACGGCTCCACAGCGAATACTCACTTTGCAGGGCGCTGATCGGATGAACCTTGTGTGCCCGTTCCAGCGTGGCCACTGACGCCTCACTCAAGCCCAGATAACGCACCTTGCCGACTTTGACCAACTCGGCCATGGCGCCGACGGTTTCCTCAATGGCCACCTGCGGATCGATCCGGTGCTGGTAGTACAAATCCAGGGTTTCAACGCCCAGTCGTTTGAGCGTGCCGTCGATAGACGTGCGAATGTAGTCCGGCCGGCCGTTGACGCCCCGGGCGCCGGGATTGGACGGATCGCGGACAATGCCGAACTTGCTGGCCAGGAACACCTGCTCGCGTTTGCCGACGATGGCCTTGCCGATCAACTCTTCGTTGGTGTGCGGGCCGTACATGTCTGCGGTGTCGAGCAGGTCGATCCCCAACTCCAGCGCCCGATGCAGGGTGGCGGTGGCTTCACGGGTATCGACACCGGTCGTATAGAAATCGGTCATGCCCATGCAGCCCAAACCGATGGCAGAAACCTGTGGGCCGTTTTTGCCCAATTGACGTGTTTGCATGAAATGAACTCCCTGTGGTGTAAGCCTCCAGTGTTGACCTCGACAGAAACAAGATAAACCGGCTACAACTGCTATCACTGTTCGCAATTTCTAAATAATCAACCGGATCGCCTGACAATGGACCGTTTTAACGCCATGCGCGTGTTCACCCGAATCGTCGAGCTGGGCGGCTTTGCCAAAGCCGCGGACAGCCTGCAATTGCCCCGCGCGTCGGTGACCATCCTGATCAAGCAACTTGAGGCTCACCTTGGCGTGCAACTGCTGCAACGGACCACGCGGCAGATCAGCCTGACCCTCGACGGCGCAGCCTATTACCCCCGTTGCGTGCGGTTGCTGGCCGATCTGGAGGAAACCGAAGCGGTGTTTTCCGCCGCCCGCCACAACCCCAAAGGCTTGCTGCGAGTGGACATGCCGTCCGGGATCGGGCGCCTGATCGTGATTCCGGCATTGCCGCAGTTCACCCGCCGCTATCCGTTGATCGAACTGGAAATCGGTTTGAATGACCGACCTGTCGACCTGATTCGTGAAGGCGTCGATTGTGTGCTGCGCGGCGGGGCGGCGCTGGATGAGTCACTGGTGGCGCGGCCGCTGGTCATGCTCGACCAGATCACCTGCGCCAGCGCCGAGTACCTGGCGCGCCATGGAACCCCGCACAATCTGGCTGACCTTGAGCGCCATCAGATGGTGGAGTATTTCTCCAGCACCACCGGCAAGCGGTTCGGGCTGGAATTCATGGTGGATGATCAACTCCGGTTGATTGACCTGCCCAAGCACGTGTCGGTCAACAGTGCCGACGGATACCTGGCTGCTTGTGAGGCGGGTTACGGACTGATCCAGACGCCGTACTACCACGTCGCCCGCCAATTGAAGGAAGGGCGTTTGTGCGAAGTATTGAACGCGACGCCACCCCCCGGCATGCCGTTGACGGCGCTCTATCCCCCACACCGCCAGTTGTCCCGGCGGGTGAGGGTGTTTGTCGACTGGCTGGTGGAGCTTTGCGCGCAGCCGGGCAATGAGTTTTACCGAAAAGACTCAAGCGGCTGAGCGAGCGCTGCCCAGTGCTTCGGTGTTTTGCTGCAAATCGTCGTGCAACTGTTGCATGTAGGGGCAATGCAGATTGAGGGACCGAGGCCGCGCCCCTCGATGAAACAGGGCAAACCATCCATGACTGCCGGGAGCGGGCATCAACCCGGTAAACGAGAAGCCAAGCGTCGTCAAACTGCGCAAGTCTTCGGCGAAGTGTCGCGACAGCGCAAGTCGGGTCGAGATCATCCAGTGACCGGGCAATTGCCGGATCTGGTCGAGCAGACGTTTGGTCAGACGGTGAATGACCATGTCGAAGCGGTGATGGTGCTGCTTGATCTGCAAGGGTATCGAAGGTTGTGGGGGCATTTCTGGATGGGTTCCGAACAGCGAACTCAGGTGCTGCATAAACCCCCGGTAGCGTTCGGGCCAGGGAATGTCGGGAAGAGGACGCGCCTGCCCTTCGACCACGTGGCAGCCCATCACAATGGTTTCCGGGTGCGGTTCGGCGAAGGGCGAAGGAACGTAGTCGGGCAGCACTCCCGTGCTGTGGAAACCGATGTTTGCGGCCATGCGTTGCGTGTACGGATGGTGGGTCACTTGCTTGATCAGGACGCTCTTAAAGCCCAGTGCCCCGGCCTGCAACAGTAACTCCCGGCCCAGACGTGTCGCGATACTTTGCCCCTGCGCCGCGGGATGCACCACGCTGAGAGCCAGTTCCGCGCTCTGCGGGGACGATTCGTGGCATAACGCGGCATGCCCCAGAACGCGTACATCATCCACCGCCAGCATCGATTTCCAGCGACCCTCGGCGATGTGCTGGCTGATCATGTGCGGCAGGTAAACATCCGGTTGAACGTAATGATCGCCATAAACCTCGCGAAACAACTGGCTCACGGCGCGGGCGTCGGAAGGGCGGTAGCGTCGAAAAATCAGATGAGACATCACGCAGTCTCCAGCGATGGCGCGTCATAGGGGCGCAAATCCAGGACCCGCATCTGTTTGCCGGAACGAGGGTGAAGCTTCAGGTTGGTGACGTTGCAGGACAGCACTCGCAACTCCAGCAGCCCTTCGTGATTCAGATGATCGAGCGCGGGGTAATGGGCCATAAGCGCTTCATACAATGCCAGGCATCGTGGGGCGGTGGCCACGGCGTTTGCGTCAGGCACCCATGTGACACTGACGATGTCCTTGTAGCCGTCATGTTCGATGCGCAATTGCCATTGGTCGGTGCCAGCAACGCGCTGGACGATCTGTCGCATTTCGTCGATCAACAACGACGCCGACCCCACACGAACCCGCTGACTATGGGCGCTACGCCCCTTGAGGGCGAATTTGCGCATCGGGGTGTTGGCGGGCTCACGCCAGCAGGCACGGTCGCCTACCGGATAACGCAGCAGCGGCATGAGTTGGCGGGTCAGGTTGGTCACCAGCAATAATCCGGTGCGGTCGCATTGTTCAATGACTTCACCGGTCAGTTCGTCGACGATTTCCAGCAGGGTCTGGGGTTCAAATACCCGATGCTCGCCCAAGGCGCAGTCGCGGCTTGTCGCGCCGATCAGGCCCGCATCGACACTGGCGTAGCCGATTGAGGCGATGCGCACGTTGGGAAATACCTGGGTGAGGATGGCCAATTGCGGGCCGAACAGGCTTTCGCCGCCGTACAGCAACGTATCAACCCCACACAGCACCCGCTGATGCTGATTCAGGTACGCGGCGAATTTCAACAACTGCGCCGGCACACCCACCAGCACGTTGATCCGGTGCTGATCCAGCGCATCCGCCAGGACATCCATGCTGACTTCGCCGGTGAACGGAAACTCACAGATGGACCTTTTGACGTGCGCCAGCGAGTCGTGGATGAACAGAAAACTGGCGTAGAGATCGCCGGAAAAGAACAGGTTGGCGACCCTGTCACCGTCCTTCAGTTGAGAGGAAACACTGTTTCCAAACGTACTGACCAAGGCTTGCCACTCGCGGGTCGAGTAAACCGTCAGTTTGCCCTGACTGGTGGATCCGCCGGTTTTAAACACCAACGCGTCTTCGATGTTGCCGGTCAGCACAGGCCAATGATTCAGGTCGTTACTGTCAGCCCAATAGTCGGCCACATTGGTCAGTGGCAGGTCTTTTAATGTAATACCTTCTGCCGGTAAGTGTTGCAGGTGTTTGCGATAGAAGTTTGAGTGTTGCCTTATATAAGGCAAGAGTTGTTCAAGCGAATAAGTTGTTTTCACTGGGTTCTCTTTTTTTTATCAGGCGTTGTGAGATTAAAAGACAAACGAGATGTTTAATGTCTGTTGTCGATAACCAACGGTGTTTTTCCGCTGTGTTTGTTTTTGGTGAATTCGGATTCAGCACACTCGTGAACTTCTACCGTGATCAGCGCGGCATTCACGGCATTGGTCAGTGCGGCGTGGGTCAATAACTTTTCATACGCCTTTTCGGCCTCCAGGTTCACTAAAACCTTCAACCGCTCGCTGCCATCGCAGGCGTGGTCCAGCACAAGTTGAACGGGCAGGCCGAGGCTGTCCTGCAGCGCCGACGGTGAAATGAATTCCGTGCCCATCCGTATCAGCTTGCCGTGGCGCTGCAGCAATTCGAATCGCGGTGAGTCGAGCCCGCAAGGGCAGGCTCCGGATATCCAGCGACCGGTGTCCCCCACGTCATACCGGCGCACGGCCTGGCCTTGCCGGGCCCGAGAGGTGAACAGCAGCCGGCCGATCTCATCGGCTTGCACCGGAGAATCGTGTTCGAGATGCACGATTTCCAGATGCTGGGTATCGCACATCAAATGAAAGACGCCGTCTGCCGTTGCCGCGCAGGCATGCCCCAGCGGACCGGCATCGACCGAGCCATAAATCGCGGAGCGAATCGTCGAGACTCCGCAGCTTTCCATCAGGCGCAGGCTGGCCTGGCCAGGGTGCTCGCCGCCGAGGAACACTTTGCTGATGCCCGAGTACGCGCGAAGCTGGCTTTGTTCGTTGAAAAACAAGCGATGTAACGTACTCGGCATGCCGATCAGCACGGTGATGCGATGATCCACGATCATTCGGGCCATTTCGCTGAAGTCATCATCGTGCGGCGCCCCCATGGGGAAATGTGTAACGCCCATCAATTCCAGAACCTTGGTGAAGCTGGAGAATCCCCCATACAGGCTGCCGCCGTAAAACAGGTTCATCACCCGATCCGTTGACGGGTCGAGACCGGCGGCGAACAGGCCGTCTGCCGCCGCGCGCATCTGCCGTTGAAAGTCCTGATAGCTGAACCCGGCCAGGGCTGGCGTGCCGCTGCTGCCCCCAGAGCGGAAAAACAGCTGGGCCATGGCGTTGATCGGCTGGGTCATGAATGTGTTTTTGTTCATGATCGGCTCATGACGTGTATCCGCAGCGGTTGGCAGCGCGTCGAGTGTTGCCCGGCCAGGCACGGCCTCAGGCGACAGACTCACCGAGAGGCGGCGACTGAAGCGCGACAGCGCGTAGACGCCGTCATGGGGTTCCCCAGGGTAGCCGTCATGAATCAGCCCGCACGGGGCAATACGCGTAACGCCGGCATTGACCAGCGAGCACACCAACCCGGGTGTATGCACCGCAGAACACATCAACACGCAGCTTTGCAGGACGGTGCGCCAAGGCAATAGCGTCTCGGCGATCAAGTGTTGCGGCACCGGTTTGAGCAGCAGTGTACGAAACAGCGGCGAGGGCGCGAGCGTCTGATGGTGATCCCAGATGACCCTCCATCCCGGGCCGGTCCAGACCTGACCAGTCTGCTGCGCAAAGCAGTGTTCCAGCCTTGCCATCGCGGTACGGGTGGTGATTTCCGAAGCCTCCTGGTCGGTAGGAACCAGCGCCGGCCAATGAGAGGAACGACGTGTAAAGGCTTTGGCCAGACGTTCACCCAGGTCCAGCAAAACCGCCGGATCGTTACTGTCTACCAGCAGCCATTGCGGGCTGGAGCATGCTTGCTGATCCAGACTGCACACTTCATCCACCAGCGCGTCCAGCGCCGAATCGCTCGCCGCCTCGGGCGACAGATAAGCGAAGCTGATCCTGTGGCCCCAATCGATCCAGCGACACCCGGCCGGGATCTGCTGACGAATCGCTTTTAGCGCGTTTTCACCACCCCAGGCGGCGACGCCATCGGCGCGGGTGCAGAGTTGCGCTATCTGAGCCGTGCTGACCGGCAGCACCGCGATGAAATCAGCCAACTGGCCACTGGTGTCGCAATGCACCAGCGCGGCGAGTAACCGGGCGGTCAATCCTTGATCGCTGGAGCTGGGGCGCAGCCAGTTGATGTTGCCGGCCAACAGGCTTTCCAGGACCGCGCAGAATGCCAGCATCGGCGCATTGCCCGGCGTGATGTGCACCACCAGCCCCAGCGGATGCCAGCTTTCAAAACAGGCTTGCCGGTAATCAATACGCCGTAACGAACGCGGTTGCACACCCAACTCACGTTCAAGTTTGGTGGTGAGGTGGCTGCGTTGGCAGAAGTCGACAAGCCCCAATCGTTGATCGTTGTCGAGGGGCACATCCAGTCGGCCAGCTTGCAATTGCAGGGCAAATCGAGCCGCTGCGTCGATGACGGTGTCGCTGTCGATCGGTGCATTCAACCGCTGTGGCAATTGTGGATGCAGTTGCTCGAGGGCTGTCTCGAGGGTGATATCGTCCCGCAGTTCACCATTGATCAAGTACATGTCAGGCTCCTTCAATCAGTTCAGACGCGGCCATTGCGCAGCTTCGGCTGGCGGTCGTTCCGGCGCGTCCGTGCAGTTCAAACCAGTCGGTCTGCAAGCCGCATCCGCAGCTGGCACCAGAGTGCAGCGTCGCCAGGTCGCCCATGACAACGGCGTGCGCGGGGCTGGACGAAATGTACGGCGACACGAACTCCAACAAGCCGCGCTGACCGTAGGGTTGAACAGTGAAACTGGATGGGTTGCGCACGAAGACCTTCGAATACACCGGCACATGGAAATGCTGCCGAGCACACTGGATGTAGGGCACGGCATGCTCGACAGCGCCGTAACCGTCCCGGCAACGGGACAGGTCGATGCCCAATTGGCGGTGGATGCGTTGATACAACTGCGATAAAGGAATTTCCTGTGCGGCCTGGGTTTTCCAACCACCCCCGAGAAACACCAGGGACTCGGCCGCTAGCTTCAGATCCGCGACGCCGGTGTCTTCCATGTGCTGCAACGCGTGGGAGAGGAACGCCGGGAAGCCGAGAATGCGCACCGGCAATCCTTCTTCGGCGAATTCCTGCAAGGCGCGGATCACCCCAAAAACATCGAACGCGTGACCGTTGCCCGTCAGGCGCAATCCATAAGCGATGCGGTTGACCGGCGCATAGCTGCACAGAAACTGGTCGGTGTACGCAGTGCCCAAGGTGATCGCAGCCTTGGGTTCATAGCTCAGCAGCAAGTAGTTGCAGGGACTGTCCGGAGTGTCCCAGCCGTAATGGCGAAAAATGTGGCTCACCATGCCCTGGGCGGCCGCCATGCTGCGCTGGTCATAGCGCAGGCGACTTTTCTGGCCACTGGTGCCGGACGATGTCAGCTCCAGCGCGCCTTCGCCCGTAGGGCCGAACAACAGGTGACGTTTGAAATAGTGAGCGAAAATCGGCGGTAGTCTTGACCAGTCATCCAGTGTCGCCAAGTCTTGAGCGACCAGCCCGTTGCTGTTGAGCCAGCGCTCATAGCCAGGCGTGTGGTGACAATGAAACAGGCTGATTTCCCCCATGGCCCGCTCGAACAGGCCTTCAGGCACGGAATCCAGGCAATAGGGTTGCGTTAACGCGCAAAGCGCATCGGTGTGGGGTAAATGGATCATCAAAGGACCTTTCGGGTGGAGTCAGGCAGCAAGCGGGAGGTGAGAACGCCGCAGAAAAAGGCGCAAAGGCAGCAGGCACATGAGCCCTGCAATAGCCGCCATCAGGGCGAAGGATTCGTGGTTGTCACCGGCACCGGCCGCCGCAATCAGCGAGCCGCCGCCGCCCATGACGGCGATCGAGATCATGCCGATCATGGCCGAGACCAGGCCTTTGCTGTCGTCGCTTGAAAACAGCGCGAGCCGGTACAGGGCGGCGTTGCTCATGCCAAGGCCGATGGCATAAACGGCCAGGGCGCTGATGAGCAAAGGCGTAGACGCCCCGTAGAAACTGCTGGCGAGCAAGGCGAGGAGTCCGCCGCAAAACGGCCACAACGCGTATCGAATCAGTTGCGGCAATTCAGTGTCGGCGATCAATCGATTGAGTATCAGGTTGCCGAGAATGACGGCCGCAAACACCGGGATCTGCCACAGGCCGTACTGCAAGGGTGAAAGTCCCTGATTGTGAATCAGCAGGAGCGGGGCCAGCCCGATCCACGCAATCAAGGGCAGGCTCATGACCCCCAGCGCGACCGACGCGCTGAGGAATCGCGGGTTGCCGAGCAAGGCGGCATAACGGCGCACGGTGCCGCGCCATTCGAACGGCACCGCCGCCAGTCGCTGACCGTCATGACGCGAGGTACCCACGGTTTCCGGCATGAACAGGTAAAGCCCGAGCCAGACCAACAGGCCGCCGATACCCAGCAGTAAAAACAGCTGCCGCCAGGACAACCACTCCAGCAGCAGGCTGCCGAGCAAAGGCCCCAGTAGCGGAGAGAGCAATGCAACGTTGCCCAGCAACGCCATGATTTTTACTGCGTCGGCCTCGCAGAATACTTCTTGCAAGGCTGGATAGCTGACCGCGATGACAAATCCCAGCCCCATGCCCTGAATCACCCGCAAGCCGTTGAACGCATAAATGCTGTGCACGCTGAACGCGGCGGCACAGGCCAGGGCGAATAACGCGCAACCGATGAGCAACATCGGTCGGCGACCGAACTGATCCGACAGCGGACCAATAAGCCATTGCAGAAGAATGCCGCCCGCCAGATAAAGATTGAAGGCGTAGGGGACATGTCTCCCGCTGGCATTCAGATCATGAGTGACGGTCAACATGGCGGGCATGATCATGTCGCTGGCCATATACGTCAGAAGTTCAAAAAAAGTAATGGCAAGGCAAAAGCCGAACACCTGATAGGGGCTAATATTTATGAGCGGTTTGTGCATGGCATCCCTGTTCTTCTTCGTGAAGTTAAATAGTGGGTCTTATTGCGATGCGCCAAGATTAATCAAGCGAGTATGAATACCTCAAACGGACTATTAAGACTGAAAGCTTCAATAGTTTTCGCCAGGTTTCGATGGGGGGAGGGCAGTAAAAAAAGAAGGGAAAGTGTATGTACGAAAAATGCCCGCAACGGGGCGGGCATTGGTTCAGCAATCACGGAATATCCACTTTTCTTACAAGCGGGTGTTCAATTACTTACGCGTCATACGTTATCGATGCTGGTAATAACCCGGTCCACCGCGATCGTAATGGTGGTCGCCGTGCCGGCCACCGTGGGGGAAAACGATGCAGCCGCTCAGCATCAGCAGCGCGAGCAGGGGAATCAGCCGTGTGATTCGACGGAACATTTGAAAATCCTCATGGTTATCGCCGTAATAAAGCCAAATCTCTTCATCGGCTGTAACATGAGACCCCGTTTGCAGCGTCCCATTCCTGCACAAAGGTAGGGACTTGGCATGCTTTCGGATACAAACCGGACACATTTTTCAGGTTCAGGAATTCGCAATGACTCAGTCGCAACGTTTGAAATACTCGATTCTGATCTCCCTGGTGGTGTTGGGGATCATGTTCGGCCTTTCGTATCTGCAAAACGCAGGCGTCATCAGTGAGAAGCTGTTTCAGTACATCGCCATCGGCGTCGCGGTGATCGTGGTGGTGGTCAATGGTGTGATGCGTCGCAAGGTCAAGCCTTGAGCGACGCACCTTGACCTGATCAGTCGCGATGGAGCATGGCTACAGCGTGCGGATGCAGGCTGTAGCTTTTGTCGGCATTGAGGGTGATCACGCCTTCGCTGCACAAGCGTTTCAACACTTCTCGCACACTCAGAAAGGACAGGGGAATATCCAGGTCCAGCAAATGGCCGTGCACGCCTCGCACGCCCAGGCTGCGCTCGTTTTCGGCGGCGGTCAGCAAGGCGTCGATGACCTTGAGGCGAATCAGGCTGGTTCGCAGGCCGAAGCTTTTGAGCAGCAATCTGATCCGCTCGTTACCATTACGCTCGCCTCGTTGACTGAAGACCCCGGAGTCCATGGCTGAACGCTTGGGCGCGTGACTACCGTCCGTTGGCAGTTGCGAGTTGTACATGCAAAAACTCCTTTTCCGAGCCGGCCAGGAAATGTGATGGGTGCTCTCATTCAATAAGACGTATGAGCACGGCAAATAATGAAGGATCGAATGTAGAAAATTTGTCAGCGTCACGTCGGCGTCCTGTGAGAAGGCTGGTTAAAGCGCCTTTCAGGGCCTAAATTTTTGCCGTGGGTTTCGTTCCTAGGGGAAGGCGCGATGCGTGTTTGACGCAGGGTGTTTGTCTTTTCGATCAGGAGCGAGCGTGATTATTTCCAGGCAATTTACCAGGTTGAGCCTTGCGGGCATGTTGGTAGGGCTGAGTCTTGCGGCAAATGCACGCAATGCGCCGGAGCAGGCCAGCGCCGACATTCGCCGCACCAGTTTTGGTGTGCCGCATATTCGTGCCGAAAACGAGCGTGGACTCGGTTATGGCATCGGTTACGCCTATGCGCAGGACAACCTGTGCTTGCTGGCCAATGAGATTGTCACCGTCAATGGCGAGCGCTCACGCTATTTCGGCCCGGATCAGCTGACGGTCGAGGAGCGCGAGAACCAGGTCAGCGACCTGTTCTTCACCTGGCTCAATACCCCAGAAGCCGTCGCCGGGTTCTGGAAGGCGCAAACTCAGCCAGTGCGTGATCTGGTCGAGGGTTATGTGGCCGGATACAACCGCTCGCTGACCGAGCGTCGTGCACAGGGTTTGCCGCAGCAGTGCCAGGGCGAATGGGTGCGCGACATCACCTCGCAGGACCTGGTCAAGTTGACCCGCCGCCTGTTGGTCGAAGGTGGCGTAGGGCAGTTCGCCGAAGCGTTGGCGGGGGCGACGCCACCCAAGGCCGTTGCTCAGGCCGCGGGCGAAGGGTCGTCGTTTCAGCTGGCGGCCACGCGCATGCAGCGGTTCGCGCTGGATCGCGGCAGCAACGCGGTGGCGGTCGGCAGCGAACGTTCGTTCAACGGCCGTGGGATGTTGCTGGCCAACCCGCATTTCCCGTGGATTGGCGGGATGCGCTTCTACCAGATGCACCTGACCATTCCCGGCAAGCTGGACGTGATGGGCGCGGCGTTGCCGGGGTTGCCGATGATCAATATCGGTTTCAACCAACACCTGGCGTGGACCCATACGGTGGACACGTCCAAGCACTTCACCCTGTATCGCCTGCAACTTGATCCCAAGGATTCGACCCGTTATCTGCTCGACGGCCAGTCACTGCCGATGAACAAGCAGACCGTGACGGTGAACGTGAAACAGCCCGACGGCCAGACCAAAGCGGTGTCCCATGTGGTCTACAGCTCGCAGTTCGGTCCGATCGTGCAGTGGCCCGGAAAACTCGACTGGGACAATCAGTACGCCTACAGCCTGCGCGATGCCAACCTGGAAAACGACCGGGTGTTGCAGCAGTGGTACGCCATGAACCAGGCCTCCAGCCTCAAGGATCTACAAGCCTCGGTCCACAAGATTCAGGGTATCCCGTGGGTCAATACCCTGGCGGTGGATGATCAGGGGCAGACGCTGTACATGAACCTGTCGGTGGTGCCGAACGTCAGTGCCGACAAACTCGCCAAGTGCAGCGACCCGCGTGTCGGGTTGCAGTTGATCGTGCTCGATGGTTCAAACAGCGCCTGTGCCTGGGACATCGACCCGAACGCCGCGCAAAAAGGCATTTATGCGGCGGACAAGTTGCCGCAACTGCAACGCAGGGACTACGTCCAACACTCCAACGATTCGGCGTGGATGGCCAACCCGGCGCAACCGCTCACCGGCTTCTCGCCCCTGATCAGTCAGGAAGGCCAGCCGCTGGGGCTGCGCTCGCGGTTCGCTCTGGACCGGTTGAGCACGCTGAGCAAGGCCGGTCCGGTCTCGGCGGCGGATCTGCAACGGATGGTGATGGACGATCAGGTGTACCAGGCCGGGCAAGTGATGCCGGACCTGCTGCAATTTTGCGCCAACGATCTGGGTGCCGATGCAGCAACGCTCGCTCCGATGTGCGCGAGCCTGAAGACCTGGGACCGCAGTGCGAATCTGGACAGCGGACTCGGCTTTGTACACTTCCAGAATGTCATGGAACCGTTGCAGCAAGTCCCGGACATCTGGCGAGTGGCGTTCGACCCGAAAGATCCGCAGCACACGCCCCGTGGCCTGGCGCTCGATAATTCGCAGGTCACCCAGGCGATTCGCGAGGCGATGCTGGCGTCGGTGGAACAGGTGGAAAAACTGGGGCTCAAGGATGACAGCCGTTGGGGTGATATTCAGGTGGTCAGCAGCGGCGGGCAACAGACGCCGATCCACGGCGGACCCGGCACGCTTGGCGTGTACAACGCCATCCAGAGTGTTCCGAGAACCGACGGCAAACTTGAAGTCATCAGCGGCACCAGCTATTTGCAAGTGGTGACCTTTGATGACAAGGGGCCGCACGCCCAAGGCCTGCTGGCTTTCTCGTTGTCCAGCGACCCGACGTCGAAGTACTCACGGGATCAGACCGTTGCCTTTTCGAAGAAGCAGTTGAGCCCGCTGCCGTTTACCGAGCAGCAGATAACCTCAGATCCGCAGTATCAGGCGCAGACGATCCGCGAGCAGGATGAAAAAGCCGGGAAGGTCGCCGCTCAGTAAGAGGGCGATTCAAGCAGTAAAAAAGGCCGCACCCCCTTGAGGGTTGCGGCCTTTTCAGCTTTTAGGGGTTTGTTGCGGGATCGAATTGAGTACCGGATTACCTTCCTTGTTACGGGTCAGGTAGACCGGCAGCACCTTGGGCAGGGACGCCACCAGGTTGTTCAATTCCTTGATGTTGTAGATGCCACCCAGGCGAATCGTGCCGGTGCTGTGGTCAGCGACCATGACCGGTTTGCTCAGGTAACGGTTGATCAACGGCAGGGCATCGTTCAGCGCCAGATCATCAATCACCAGTTTGCCACTGCGCCACGCCAGGGAATTGTCGTTGGGGTAGGTCTGATTGATCTGCGGTGTGAAGTCGCCGTGTTTATAACGCGCCTGCATCGCCGGCCCCAGGCGCAAGCCATCCCCCGGAAGGTCATCGTTGCTGCTCACCAGCACCGAGCCTTCAATCAGGTTCACGCGTACCTGATCCTCGTACATCCAGACGTTGAACTTGGTCCCGGTGACGCGAATCCTGCCGTCCGCTGCCCTGACAACAAAAGGGTGGGCCAGATCGTGGCTGACGCTGAAGAAGGCCTCGCCTTTTTCCAGCGTGACCCGGCGCTGATCCTTGTAGTTGCTGAAGATCAGTTCGCTGCCGAGGTTCAGCTCCACTTGGCTGCCATCGCTCAGGGTGACCTGACGGACCGTGTCACTCGCTTCGAAATGCTGATACGAATTCGGTAGCCAGCCCATGTTCCAGCCGCTGTACGCCGCCAGCGGCAACGCCAAGGCGCACACGGCGGCGGCGATGCCGACCGTGCGCCAAGGAGCGGCCTGTTTGAAGCGAGCTACCGATGTAACAGCTTCGGGACGCGGCAAATCCCCCGCGACTTCCCAGATCTCGAGCATGGCTTCGTACTCGAACGCATGCAGCGGATGAACATCACGCCAATGTTCGAAGGCGATCCGCTCTTCGGCGGTGCAGTCGACGGCGTGCAGACGCATGCACCAGTGCGCAGCGGCATCGGTGATGGCGTCATATTCGGCTTGCGAGAGAGAATTGTCGGTCATTGACTCATCCTGATTTCGTGCATTCTAACCTTGAGGGGAAGTCTGCGAGAACAGCCGTCATGGCAATTAACCATCAAATGAGAATTATTTTTGACATCAGGGCGTACTGACGTGCAGTTCACGGCCCAGATGACTGATCAGCCAGGCCACACTGTCGGCGTTGCCCAACTGTACGGTCAGCCTGACCAGCGGGTTTTTCTTGAACGTTTCGCGGGCTCCGCTGAGGTTTTCTGCGCCAGTCAACGCCAGGATATGGTCCTTCACCCGATCGGATTCCTTGTCGGAGTTACTGCCCAGATCTTCCCACACACCGGTATCAGGATCTTGGGTCATGAACAGCCGGGTATAAGGGGTCTGGATCGAAAGCGCCGTTTTCTGCACGTGGGTCAACGCACGTTTGAGCTCTGTGGCCAGCGGGGTGGCTGTTCCAATCAAGTCAGTGAACGGCCTGCCGGGATCGAGATAGGAAATGTCCTCGGTTTGACAGGCCATGTGCGACAACTCATGTATCAACGTCACCGCCCGTGCATGGGTGTCGATCGGGAAGGCCGCGTCGGTCAGGTGTTGACGGTAGTGATCGAATCTAAGGTCGAAGAATCTTTCTGCAAGGTGGATTCTGCGGTTTTTGTCTTTGGCGACAATGAAGGCAAACGTGTTTTGGGCGTCTTCGGTCAGCCTGCCGACGGCAAAACGACTGGACTTCGGTTTTCTCAGTGACGGCTCCAGCAACGCTGCGAAAACGTCGCCAATGACTTTTTCAAGCTGCTCGACATGTGCGGGCAGCACATGCTGCACACCGAGGAAATCCATGATGAGCTGATGCACGGGCGTGACGGTCTCGTCGGAGGATTTGAGTTGTTGCAGGTTTCGGTAGCTGTTCCAGGCGTAGGTCGTTGCCAGGTCCAGCGCTTCCTCAATCTGACGGGCCTTCTGTGGAAACAATCGTCGGATACGGGACATGCCCGAGGCATCGACGTTCATGCCATCAAACACCGATCTCGCAGTCTCCAGGCGTCCGAACAGACTGAAGCGAGGCGCCGACTCTCGTCCATCAAGCAACCATTGCTTCGATTCGTTCTGGCGCAGATGAGGGCCCAGCTCGCGTGTGTCGCCGATGCGCCATCGGCTGCCGCGCTTGATGACCGGATACACCTTTCCTTCAACCGGCCCGTAGTGCTGTTTTGTCGTTGGGTGGGTGTAGAGCCCAAGCGTGGCGTCTGAAGTCAGCGAACCCAGATCAACGTTCATGCTTTCGTGGCGCGCGAGTTTCGTGCGTTCGGGGCCCGTGACATCGATGTCCTGCCATTTGAGCCGGGTATCGGGTTTTTCCGATGCCGGTAGGGCCGGTGTCGACGACCGCAGCGTTGAATCCCCCAGTGTCTGGCGCAGCGTGGAAAGTTCGGCCACGCCGCTGATGAACGCTTTTACGGCGGCTCCCCACCGATGGGTTTGCAGGTCTTCGGCAGATTGCTTGATGTCGCGGTAACTGCGCCACACCGTCTCCGGGTAGGCGAGCTTGCCCATGAAAAATGTATAGGCCTCGTGCAGGTCTTCGCCCAGCACATGCTTGATGGTTGCCCATTCGCCTTGTTTTCGCTCATCGGACTGGCAACCGAGCAATCGGCCCAGCAAGGCGACGTTGTCATTGAGCAGGTGTTTGAACAGGTTCCCCTTGATCGGATGGGAAGCCAGCGTGGTGATGTTCGGCGACGCGGCTCTGGCAACGCGGTGATGGGGGGTCGCCATCCGGGTTTCCAGCAGCGTCCGGTCAGGGTTCTGCAGATTCAGGAGTAGCCAGTCGAGCAGCGGTGCGCGGGTCTCCAGTTCTGTCAGCAGCTGGGCTTCGTTTTCATATTCCTTCACCCCGTGCCCAGGGCTGTGAGGCGCAATCAGCACCTGCGGTCCAGTGCGATCCGCCGTCGAGCCGATCAGATAGACACCGGGCACTTTGATCGATTGGGCCTGCCTGATACCCAGGAACTCAAGCGGACGGATGATTGCGTGGGCACCGTCGACCGCCGCGCGGGCGAGGGCGTCGGGCATGTCCATGACTTGCCGGATCAGATCAAACCCGGTCTCGCTCAGGCGCTCCTGAAGTTTTTCCGCGTGGGCGTAATGCATTAATTGCCAGGGCAATTGTGTGTAGAAGCGCTTGCGGCGCTCTGCGTTTGCCGGGGTGTCGGCCAGGGCGTCGTTCACTATTTTCTGTTGATGGTCGCCCGGTTTCAGGTTGCGGATCAGCTCTTTGATGTAGCGCTCGTTCATCCCCTCAGGAATCACGGTGCTATCAAGCGATACCAGTTTGAAATGGAGTGGGGCCAGCGACTTGAGATGAGTCAAGGCAAAGTCGGTCAGGGTTTGGGTGTGGGCCGCCGATGTCGGGCGGGCGTTGATTTGCACCCGGACAGTGTCAGGGTCGATGTTGAAGCCGTCCGCCTTGAGTTGTTTTTCAAGGCCATGGTGCGCCGTGCGTTGCAGTGACCGCAGGCCGGTCAGGTAATCCTGGTCGTCTTTCACATTATCGACGTATTGCTGAAGCAGCTCGGCATGCACAATCAGCTCTTTGACGGATGCCTGGGCCAGCCATGCCGGCAGCTTTTGCCGGGTCGTCAGGGATTGTGCAATGTCCATTGGACGGTCAAGCCCTGTCATCGGTTTACGCAGCGAGACAAGATCCAGGAGATGGGTCAGTGGCGTCGCGGAGAGCTTTGTTGCCAGCGCATCGGTCAGGCACGGCTCATCGAGGTGCACATAAGGTTTTTGCAGGTAATCAAGAAAATGCCCATAGACCCGCTGCAGAGGCGCCAACGTGTAAGTCCGGCCAGGCAAACGCTCGCTGCGACCAAGGTTCTCCAGCAGCATTGAGCGATGGTTGACGTCGGCGAGGCGTCGACCGAGTTCGGTCAGCAACGGAGTCAGCCCTTTGAACGCTTCAAACCCCAACGCAGGCGTCCACACAATCGCCTTGCCCGAATGCACCGGATCCTGGCCGCCTCGTTCAGTCAGGACAAAACAGCTGGCCAGCTTCAACGGATCCGCTGCATCGCCGGCCTTGAGCGCCAGGGAAAACACGTCCGGCAGAAAGCCGTTCAATGCCGCTCGCTGCAGGTGTATCGGGCTGTCGAGCACGGTTTTGATGATTGCCTGCTCCGTTGTACTCAAGGTGCGGGTGACGGCACGCAGCTTCAGTTCACTGCGCAATGCCGTTGACAACGTATGAGAAAACGTCGATTGCAAGCTGGCCACGGAGTCACTCAGGACGCGCTCAGCGTCAGTGATCGAGCGGGTTGCCGTGGAGATGGCCGGGTGTTTATCCAGAAGTTGATCGAGCGCCTGTTCGACGGAATCAAGCCGCGACAACTCCTCCTTGGCCGACTCGGCGCGGACGGTGGCCGGTTGCGCGCCAAGGCGCCGATCCACGCGTGTACTCCAGCGTCCTGAAGGGTCGGAGGCCAGCAGACGGTCATCGATCAATCCCCGGACATCCAGTGCACTGTCGAGCAAGGCATGGGGGTCGAGCGTACCTTCACTTTCGCGCAAGCGGCTCAGCGCATGAGACAGGTTGTCCCGTTGCTTGCCGAGGATGTCGGCCATCAAGTGATTGAACACCGGACCAACGATCGGTTTGCCCTCAATCAGACGCTCAACCGGCTCCAAAGCAAGAAAGGTGGCGCGTTCGTCCAGCGACATGAAGTTGAGCAAGGTGTCTTCATGCCCTTCGGTTTTCATCATCTCCAGCACGATGTTTTTGACTGCCGGCAGATTGTTCGTCGCTTCGATGCCTCGGGAAGGGGAGTACAGAAAACCCAGGGTGTTGGTGCCTCCGATCATCAAGGTCGAGGCCAGCTCCGCAAAATGCCTGAAGGGTGCGGTCACTCGTATTTTCTCGATGCGAAGAGGGTCGTGCGCGTCAGGCGGGAGGCTGACGTTCATCAGTCGCAGGTATTCCTGCGTGGTCAAACCACCGTTCTGGCGCTGGTGCAGAAGTTTCAGGTGAAAGGTGTCACGCAAGCCCTCGGTGAAAAACGCCAAGCGTGAAAGGCCTGTGCTCATGGATGTGTTCCAGAACAAGGCGAGCAGGCTGTGCAAGTGCGGCGTGAAGCTCTGCGCGATTTCTTTCACCGCGCTTTCCCACGTCAGGTTATCCGCGTCGTTGCTGACGCTGTGCTCGGGATTGGCGAAGACTCTTGAATCGCCGGTGGGCCACTGGTTGGTCAGATAGAAGTGCAGAAGTGCATCGCTCAAAGGGATCGAGGAAATGGTGTGCAGGTCTTCGTTGCCGTCGAAGGCTGAAACGGTCTTCACGAAACTCTTGAGCCGGGTCAGACGCTGGTCCAGCGCGGGAAATGCCTTGTGCAACGCGTGCTTGAGGGTGTCATCGAGCATCGATTGCAGGGTTGGCGTCTTCAGCAGCTCAGCCTTCATCGCCTTGATGTTCTGTTCCTGATTGTGATCGAGGGTCAGTTGCTGGTCCTGGAACACCGCGCCTTCGATGTCTTTCGTGGCAATGTCGGGAACGGTGGCGGCGGGTAAAGCGCTGCGTTGTTCGATGGAGAGAAAGCGCAACAGCTCGCGTTTGCCTGTGGCCTGCGTCAGCCATTCCTTGAGTTTGCTTTTGAGGTCGGCCAAATCGGCAAACTTGATCAAGCCTTTCCACGGTGTGTAAAGGATGACCTCTCCATTTTCGGGCCGGCTCAGGGCAAAGGCTCCGGCCAATGGAATGTCTGTTTTGCCGGTTACTTTCAACAACAGTTGGCAGGCCTGCATGGGCTCTTTTTGCGCGACGCGAGCAGCGTGGGTGGCCAAATACACGTGCTTTAGCCATTTCAGGTCGTCGAGGGTGAAGTTCAGCGTGTTTTCGCGCTCACCGGGTTGTCTGGCATTGGATGCGCGTTCAGCCTCGTCGAAAAAATAGGGCTCAGCGGGGGTGGTCATGGATGTTCCTCATTGGCTGCGATCAGTGGCCATCGCAGGCTATTGGTTGAGGAAAAACATTAAGGTCAGCGGAGTGCTTCGGTGCGGTACATATTGCTTGAGCCGATCAGGTGCTCGAGACTTGACAGGACGCCGGTACAACAGCGCTTAATCGACGTCTGCTGTTGGTTGCCGAGCAACCTCGATTCCCCTGGTGCCCGTATTCAATAATAAAACTGGAGCTTCAGATGACCGCAACGCCCGAAGTGGCCGTCAGTTCGACCACCCCATCGCTCGATTTCGACGCGCTTGTTGTATTGCTTGAGCAAATTTTCCTGCGCCATGGCACCTCCGCCGATGTCGCCAGGACCCTGGCGCTGAACTGCGCCGGCGCTGAACGCGATGGCGCCCACAGCCATGGCGTGTTTCGTATTCCAGGTTATGTCTCGACACTCAAGAGCGGCTGGGTCAACGGCCAGGCCGTGCCCGTGGTCGAGGACGTCGCCTCGGGGTTTGTCCGGGTCGACGCGGCTAACGGTTTTGCCCAACCCGCGCTGGCGGCCGCCCGGGCTCTGCTGGTGGAAAAGGCCCGCAGCGCCGGGATTGCGGTGTTGGCGATCCGCAACTCCCATCATTTCGCGGCACTGTGGCCGGATGTCGAGCCGTTTGCCTATGAAGGGCTGGTGGCGCTGAGCGTAGTGAACAGCATGACGTGCGTGGTGCCCCACGGCGCCGACCGGCCGCTGTTCGGCACCAACCCGATCGCCTTCGCCGCACCCCGGGCTGACGGTGAGCCGATTGTCTTTGACCTGGCCACCAGCGCCATCGCCCATGGCGATGTGCAGATTGCCGCACAAAAAGGTGAACGCTTGCCGGCAGGCATGGGCGTGGACAGCCTTGGCCAGCCGACTGAGGATCCGAAGGCGATTCTGGAGGGGGGCGCGCTGCTGCCGTTTGGTGGCCACAAGGGTTCAGCGCTGTCGATGATGGTCGAATTGTTGGCGGCGGCCCTGACCGGCGGCAATTTCTCCTTCGAGTTTGACTGGAAGAACCATCCGGGAGCCAAAACGCCATGGACCGGCCAACTGCTGATCGTGATCGATCCGAGCAAGGCCGCCGGGCAGAATTTCGCCGAACGCAGCCAGGAACTGGTGCGTCAGATGCACAGCGTAGGGCTCAAGCGCCTGCCGGGTGATCGACGTCACCACCAGCGAGCTCAGTCCAACGCTCAAGGCATTCAGCTGAACGCTCAGACGTTGGCAAACCTGCGAGAACTGGCAGGGCTCTGAAACGTTTTTTGTAGAAGCCAGGCTTTGCGGCGCCGGGGCCGTTGTAATACGCCTAGCCCCCAACCCCGGGCCCCACCGG
>NZ_JASCOM010000085.1:0-23265 GCF_029959925.1 Pseudomonas sp. PS02303 | reverse complement strand
TCTCACGCTCCTACAGGCTTTTTTGTCGTTCGCAGATTATGTAAACGACACATAACCTGTAGGAGCGTGAGATGCGGCGACCCGACTTGCCCGCGAAGAGGCCAGCACAAACACTAAAAATCCAACTGACAAACACCCTGCGACACCCCACCACGCCACGACCTTGGTCGACACTGACTATCCCCGGCCATCGTGCGAGACTGTCTGACCGGGCGGGAGTCCCGGGTGTCTTTTGTCGGGAGTTCCCATGTCGCTGTCCAGCGGGCTGATCGCCGCCGTCGCCCTGGCCTATATGGCCATCATGTTCGCCATCGCCTTTTACGGCGACCGTCGCAGCACACCGTTGCCGCCGCGAGTGCGCGCCTGGGTATACAGCCTGTCGCTGGCGGTCTATTGCACCAGCTGGACCTTCTTTGGCGCCGTCGGCCAGGCCGCCGAGCAACTCTGGTCATTCCTGCCAATTTACCTCGGGCCGATCCTGCTGCTGGTCTGCGCGCCGTGGGTCCTGCAAAAAATGGTGATGATCAGCAAGCAGGAGAACATCACCTCCATCGCCGACTTCATTGCCGCCCGCTATGGCAAATCCCAATCGCTGGCGGTGGTGGTGGCGCTGATCTGCCTGGTGGGCGTGTTGCCCTACATTGCGCTGCAACTCAAGGGCATCGTCCTCGGGGTGAACCTGCTGATCGGCGCCGGTGCCGACGCCATGGGCACCCGCGCCCAGGACACGGCGCTGATCGTGTCGCTGGTGCTGGCGCTGTTCACCATTGTCTTCGGTACCCGCAACCTCGACGCCACGGAACACCACCGTGGCATGGTGCTGGCGATTGCCTTTGAATCGCTGGTCAAGCTGTTCGCGTTTCTCGCGGTCGGCGCGTTCGTGACTTACGGCCTGTACGACGGATTCGACGACCTGTTCAACCAGGCCATGCTCGCCCCGCGCCTGGAGGCGTACTGGAAGGAAACCATTAACTGGCCGTCGATGGTGGTGCAGACCGGCGTGGCCATGATGGCGATCATCTGCCTGCCCCGGCAGTTCCACGTGACGGTGGTGGAAAACATCGACCCTCAGGATTTGCGCCTGGCGAAATGGGTGTTCCCTGCCTACCTGGCGCTGGCAGCGCTGTTTGTCGTGCCTATCGCCCTCGCCGGCCAGATGCTGCTGCCCAGCTCGGTCCTCCCGGACTCTTTCGTCATCAGCCTGCCACTGGCCCAAGCCCATCCGGCTCTGGCGATGCTGGCCTTTATCGGTGGCGCCTCGGCGGCGACCGGCATGGTGATTGTCGCCAGCGTGGCGCTGTCGACCATGGTTTCCAACGACATGTTGCTGCCGTGGCTGCTGCGCCGAAACAACGCCGAGCGACCGTTCGAAGTGTTCCGCCAGTGGATGCTGTCGGTGCGCCGGGTCAGCATCGTGGTGATTCTGTTGCTGGCTTACGTCAGTTATCGCCTGCTCGGCTCCACAGCGAGCCTGGCGACCATCGGCCAGATCGCCTTCGCCGCCGTGACCCAACTGGCCCCGGCCATGCTCGGCGCGCTGTACTGGAAACAGGCTAACCGCCGGGGCGTGTTCGCCGGTCTCGCCGCCGGGACATTCCTCTGGTTCTACACCCTGATTCTGCCGATCGCGGCCCACAGCCTCGGTTTGTCCTTGAACAGTTTCCCGGGGCTGGCCTGGTTGCACAGCAACCCGCTGAACCTGCCGCTCACCCCGCTGACCCAAGGCGTCGTACTGTCGCTGGCGGCCAACTTCACGCTGTTCGCCTGGGTGTCGGTGCTGTCACGCACGAGGGTGTCGGAGCACTGGCAGGCCGGTCGTTTCATCGGTCAGGAAATCAGCGCGCGCCCCAGCGCCCGCTCGATGCTCGCAGTGCAGATCGACGACTTGCTGCAACTGGCCGCACGCTTCGTCGGTGAAGAACGGGCGCGGCAGAGCTTCATCCGTTTTGCCTACCGCCAAGGCAAAGGCTTCAACCCGAACCAGAACGCCGACGGTGAATGGATCGCCCACACCGAACGCTTGCTGGCGGGTGTACTCGGCGCTTCTTCGACGCGAGCGGTAGTCAAGGCCGCCATCGAAGGTCGGGAAATGCAACTGGAGGATGTCGTGCGGATCGCCGACGAAGCCTCGGAAGTGTTGCAGTTCAACCGCGCCCTGTTGCAAGGCGCCATCGAAAACATCACTCAAGGCATCAGCGTGGTCGACCAGTCGCTGAAACTGGTGGCCTGGAACCGGCGTTATCTGGAACTGTTCAATTACCCCGACGGGCTGATCAGGCTTGGCCGCCCGATTGCCGACATCATTCGCTACAACGCCGAGCGCGGACTGTGCGGCCCCGGTGAAGCCGAAGTGCACGTCGCCCGCCGCCTGCACTGGATGCGTCAGGGCCGCGCCCACACCTCTGAAAGACTGTTTCCCAACGGGCGTGTGATCGAGCTGATCGGCAACCCGATGCCCGGCGGCGGTTTCGTCATGAGTTTCACGGACATCACCGCGTTCCGTGAGGCCGAGCAGGCGCTGACCGAAGCCAACGAAGGCCTGGAGCAGCGGGTCACCGCGCGAACCCACGAACTGTCCCAACTGAACGTGGCCTTGACCGAAGCCAAGGGCACCGCCGAATCGGCCAACCAGTCGAAAACCCGCTTTCTGGCGGCGGTCAGCCATGACTTGATGCAACCGCTGAATGCCGCACGCCTGTTCTCCGCCGCGCTTTCCCATCAAGAGGACGGTCTGTCCAGCGAGGCGCAGAAACTGGTGCATCACCTCGACAGCTCGTTGCGCTCGGCCGAGGACCTGATCAGCGATCTTCTGGATATTTCCCGCTTGGAGAACGGCAAGATCAATCCGGACCCCAAACCCTTCGTGCTCAACGAGTTGTTCGATGCGCTCGGTGCCGAGTTCAAGGCGCTGGCTCAGGAACAAGGGCTGAAATTCCGTGTTCGGGGCAGCACATTACGGATCGACAGCGACATCAAACTGCTGCGTCGGATCCTGCAGAATTTCCTGACCAATGCGTTTCGCTACGCCAAGGGGCCCGTGCTGCTCGGCGTCCGGCGGCGCAAGGGCGAGTTGTGCCTGGAGGTGTGGGACCGTGGACCGGGAATCCCTGAAGACAAGCAGCTAGTGATTTTCGAAGAATTCAAACGCCTCGACAGCCACCAGACGCGCGCCGAGAAAGGCCTGGGACTGGGGCTGGCGATTGCCGACGGGCTGTGTCGCGTTTTGGGTCACACTTTGCGTGTAAGGTCCTGGCCGGGGCGCGGCAGTGTGTTCAGCGTCAGCGTGCCGCTGGCGCGGGCTCAAGTCGTCGCGCCAACCCAGGTCAGCGAGCTCAATGGCCATGTGCTGAGCGGCGCGCAGGTGCTGTGTATCGATAACGAAGACAGCATCCTGATCGGCATGAACAGCCTGCTGACACGCTGGGGTTGCCAGGTCTGGACCGCACGCAACCGCGACGAATGTGCGGCGCTGCTGAAGGACGGTGTACGCCCGCAATTGGCGCTGGTGGATTACCACCTGGACCATGGCGAGACCGGGACCGAGTTGATGGCGTGGTTACGAACCCAACTGGGTGAGCCGGTGCCGGGAGTGGTGATCAGTGCCGATGGCCGGCCGGAGACGGTGGCCCAGGTGCATGCGGCGGGCCTGGAGTACTTGGCCAAACCGGTGAAACCGGCGGCGTTGCGGGCGTTGTTGAGCCGGCATTTGCCGCTGTAAGGGCAGGTTTTAATCCCGTAGTGATTGAACCGACGCCTTCGCGAGCAGGCTCGCTCCCACGGTGGATCGGTGTTGTTGCCTACATCGAGTGGACATACAAAACCCTGTGGAGGCGAGCCTGCTTGCGATGCTTTCAGCTATTCAGGCAACTCGGCCAAGCCATCGACGTCGGTCATCGCTCGCTCCAGCAGATCAGCCGGCATGCTCTTGCTGGCGCGCGCTCCCAGCAGCTTCAACTGCTCACTGCGACTGACCAGGTTGCCGCGCCCTTCTGTCAGCTTGTTGCGCGCAGAGCTGTAGGCCTTGTCCAGTTGCTGCAAGCGATTGCCGACTTCATCCAGGTCCTGGATGAACAACACGAACTTGTCGTACAGCCACCCGGCGCGCTCGGCAATTTCCCGGGCGTTCTGGCTCTGGCGCTCTTGCTTCCACAGGCTGTCGATGACCCGCAGGGTCGCCAGCAACGTGGTCGGACTGACGATGACGATGTTGCGGTCGAAGGCTTCCTGGAACAGCGTCGGCTCAGCCTGCAACGCAGCGGAGAACGCCGCTTCGATCGGCACGAAAAGCAAGACGAAATCCAGGCTGTGCAAGCCGTCGAGTCGCTTGTAATCCTTACCTGACAGGCCTTTGACGTGATTGCGCAGCGACAGCACGTGCTGCTTGATGGCGATCTGGCCGATAGCATCGTCGTCGGCTGACACGTATTGCTGATAGGCCGTGAGGCTGACCTTGGAATCGACCACCACCTGCTTGTCGCCCGGTAGATAAATGATCACGTCCGGCTGGAAACGCTCACCGTCCGGCCCCTTGAGAGTGACCTGAGTCTGGTACTCGCGACCCTTTTCCAGCCCGGCGTGTTCAAGCACGCGCTCGAGAATCAACTCGCCCCAGTTGCCTTGGGTTTTCTGCCCTTTCAACGCACGAGTGAGGTTGGTGGCTTCGTCGCTCAGGCGCAGGTTCAGTTGCTGCAGGCGTTCCAGCTCTTTGGCCAGGGAAAACCGTTCACGGGCCTCGGCCTGATAGCTTTCCTCAACGCGCTTTTCGAAAGACTGAATGCGTTCTTTCAAAGGATCGAGCAACTGGCCCAGGCGCTGCTGGCTGGTTTCGGCGAAACGCTGCTCGCGCTCGTCGAAGATCTTGCCCGCCAGTTCGGCGAATTGCGCTCGCAGCTCGTCACGCGAGCCTTGCAGGTCGTTGAGGCGTTGTTGATGGCTGTCCTGCTGCTCACGCAGCTCGGCCTGGAGCGAGGCCGCTTGAGAGTCCAGACGCCGCAGTTCGGCTTCTTTGCCGGCGCGCTCGATGTTCCAGGCGTGAGCCGCATCGCGGGCATCGTCGCGCTCTATCTGTAGCAGTTCGATTTCGCGGCGCATGGCGGCCAGCTCTGCCTGCTTGGCGGCGTTGGCCTGGCCAAGATCACCGATTTCATCGCGGCAGGCTTCGAGCTGAGCGTTCAAGCCGTCCTGCGCCAGTAGCGACATGGCCAGACGCTCTTCCAGCAAAGCCACCTCGGCTTGCCCCACGCTCGCCCGACGCTGGATTTGCCAGGCCAGTACCAGCAAGGGCAGTGCGGCACCCGCCAGACCCAGCAAAATGCTGGTCAAGTCCATAGCCATAGCGACTCCTGCCGATGAGATAAAGCTTGAAGGGTAACCAAGGCGTCAGGACTTGGACAGCTCAGTCTTCGACCAGGCCCAGTTCCTGTTGAGCACGCCGGTCCCCTGCCCGCGCCGCCTGGCGCAACAGATCCTGACCAATGCGGCGATCGCGGGCATTGCCGCATTCGCGGCACATCAGCTGGCCGAGACGACTTTGCGCGGCCACCACGCCTTCACGGGCAGGCTGTTTGAGCAAGCGTCCGGCGAAATGTTTGACGTTGGTGTTTTCACCCAGGCGCGGGCTATCGAGCAGCCACTCCGCCACGCGCATCGAAAAGCGTTTGGGAGGGGTAACACTGGGAGGTGTTGAGGTAGCAGAAACTGATACGGAGCGAAACTTCATAAAGCACTGTGGGGCAGATCGGAAGGCGCGCCACTCTACTCTTTTTTTCTTACAGGTAAAGCCTAAAAAAACCCGGCACGCCCGTCCTAGAGCAAGCGCTCGGGACAATCCACAGAAGCTGTGGATAACTCAGTGGACAACCGCCCTTGAACTCGCGCAAAGCCCTGTGGAATGGGGCTCGCAGTCAAACTGACGATTTTTTCACCAGTAAAAAAAAGCGATGTTTTTCATTGACTTAAATTTTCAATACAGGCACCCACTGGGGTCGTGGCGTGGATGACAGTCCGGTTACAGTCTGCGCAACTTATGTGCACAAGTACCTTCGCGGCAGTTATATCGATGCGTTTTATCGGAGCGTATTGGAGGCATTTTCTGGGGATAACCTTGGCAAACCCTTGGTCCAGGCGTTTGCCCGAGCGACGACCAATGGTCGGAAATGATCCCATTACCCAGCGTGTCAGCAGGGCATGGCAATTATTTTGCTTTAACGCTTCCCTTCGCCCATTCAATTCGTTACTATCCGCGGCGTTAGTACCAAGCTGAAAGTCAATTCTGGTCGAACAAATCCTCCCGGTCAGCCTTCCCAACGGAAGCCTCTACCGAACAAGCGGGATCGACCACCTCGATGGTTTCCAGGTAAACCTTGCGCCAACACTGCCTTTGAATCGAATGCAAAGGGTGTTGCGAAGCTCACTTACTCTGACCGAACCAGCCTGCAAATTGATCAGGATCTTCACCCCGGGCCCAGAACCTTTGCCCTTGATGTGTTGCCTGCCCTCCTAAGTACCTACCTGCCAGCCCAAGCGCGCCAATTATCAGCGCTTCAAACTGGCTGCTTTGTTCCAGTCGGGTTCTTCGTTCGACCAATGGTGGTCGTCGTCACTGGAACGTTTTAATTTTGCACGGCTCTTATCCGTGTCGCTTGTAGGAACACCCAATCATGACTACTCAAATCCACACTCAGGATGCAATTCGCACCCTAACCAACGCTTTTGCTCCAATGAACTGCCTGATCATGGCCGCTCGCAAAGGCTGCTTCAGCTTCACCCTGGTCAACGAACACGGCATCGCTCGTCACAGCGAACGCCTGTACCCCGATCAATACTCCAGCGCAGAACCGCTGCAGGCCGTGATCGAGCGTACCCGTCAGGCACTGGTTGCCTGATACGCCAGAAAGACTGAAAACCTCAAAAGCCCTGCTCAAAAAGCGGGGCTTTTTATTGCCCGATATTTCTCATTGCGCAGCCTTCGACTAAGTTCCAAACGATATAACGGTTATAACTCGAAGCCGGAAATATTTTAAAAACAGGCCTTTACAGCGCGAATATGACACTACACTTCAACTCAAGCGGCTTGATCCGCTTCCGGCGAGCCTGAGTCGATCCACCTGCTGCCAACGCTCCCTTCAGGTATCGCCGCCCATTTGATGTTTCGAGGGCTTTATGGGTATCGCTGCCAGCGAACTGTGCCGTTATGTGATCCGTCCGACATTGATTTACCTCGGGCGCCATAGCGCAACTGCCGAATCCCTTCTGCTGGGCATTGCCGCCAGCCAGTCAGCCCTTGGTTCCGCCCTGCATGACCGCCGTGGACACGGCCTGTACCGAATTGCCGAACCCCGCCACCAGGCTCTCTGGGATCACTACCTGGCGCTGGACCCGGAGCGCGCGAGCCTCGTGCGCGGCCTCGCCAGTCAGCATGCCTTTCTCAGCGGGCCTCATCTGGAATTGATCGTCAACCTGCGTTACGCCACTGCCATCGCCTGGCTGCTGGTAGAAGAACAGAACACTCCCCTCCCCGCCGCGGATGACTTGTTGGGTATGGCCCGAATCTGGCGCCAGACTTTTCAACCTCAAGGACGCCTGCGCGATTTCACCTACGCTTGGCAAACCTGTGTTTCACCCCTGAATCAGGTTGCCTGCTGATCCACCGATTTCCAAAGATCCCGCAACGGGACGCGAATCTGGTCGGATTGTCCTACAAAACCGCTCTAACTCAAGCGATACAGCCTATAGCGCTGGGACGAAAATGTTGGTAATTTTCGCCCCGGTGATCACCAGGAGTTCTAATAATGAAAAAAGTAATGCTCAAAACCACACTTAGCCTCGCTGTTACCTTGGCATCCACCCAGATTTTCGCAAGTGGCTTCGCCATCAACGAACAGAGCATCAGCGGGATGGGTACAGGTTTTGCCGGGCGATCTTCCTCTGCCGATGACGCAAGCACAATTTTTGGCAACCCTGCCGGCATGTCCCGCCTCAAGCGCGAACAAGTCACCGGCGGTGCTGCATTTCTCGACGCACACACTGACATCAGCCACGCCAGCTCAAGCCCGAACAGCGGCAGCAACGACGGCGACATGGTTCCGTTCATCGCCGTGCCTATGGGCTACTACGTCAAGCCAATCGACGACCACTGGGCTTTCGGTATCGGCATGTACGCGCCATTCGGCCTGGTGACCGACTACGAGAACGGCTTCGCCGGCCGTTACTTCGGCAGCAAAAGCGAAGTCAAGATCATCACCCTGCAACCGACTGTCAGCTACGCCTTCAACGACAAGGTCTCCATCGGTTTCGGCCCGACCATCAACCGCATCGACGGCACCCTGGAATCGAACCTGTCGATTACCCAGGCCGCACCGGACGGCAAGGTCAAGATCAAGGGTGATGACACCGCACTGGGCTACAACATCGGTGTTCTGGTGCAAGCCACCGACAGCACTCGCGTCGGCCTGACCTACCACTCGAAAGTGAAGTACAAGCTCGAGGGTGACACCAAGGTCAACTACAACGTCCTGGGCCTGGTCGGCCAGAACCCAAGCCAGAAGTACGACGCCTCGCTGGACCTGACCACGCCTGAATCGGTGGACTTCTCGGTGACTCATAAGCTGGACGACCAGTGGACACTGTACGCAGGCAGCACCTGGACGCGCTGGAGCCGCCTGAAAGAAATCACCGTCGATAACAAAGGTGTTCCGGCCATCCTGAACGGTCAGTTCGGGACCATCACCGAAGAACAGAACTGGCACGACACCTGGGCTCACGCCATCGGCGCGTCCTACCAGTTGAACAAGCAATGGGTATTGCGTACCGGTCTGTCCTTCGACCAGGCGCCGACCAACAACGTCGACCGTTCCCCACGCATCCCGACGGGCGATCGCAAGATTTTCAGCGTGGGCGCCGGCTGGAGCCCGACCGACGACCTGACCATCGACGTAGCGTACTCGTACCTGCGTGAAGAGTCGGTCAAGGTCACCAACAGCAACGACCGTGGCCAGAACTACAACGCCAAGTATGAAAACTATGCGAATGGTTTCGGCGTAGGCGCGACCTACCGCTTCTGATGAAGCCCGGCGAGCCTGAAACGCTCGCCGCCTGAATCAAAAAAGCCCCGCTCTCTTGTACAGAGGCGGGGCTTTTTCATGGGCGTTCAATCAGGGTTGCGAGGCCAGGGCTTTTTCCACCGCGGCAATGAACTCGGGATCGTCGGGCTTGGTCAGGCTGGAGAAATTGGCGATCACCTTGCCTTTGCGATCGACCACGTATTTGTAGAAATTCCACTTCGGCGCGCTGGTCTGTTTGGCGAGGACCTTGAACAGGTGAGTCGCGTCATCGCCGCGGACTTTCTGCGGCTCGGTCATGGTGAACGTCACCCCATAGTTCACGTAGCAGACCTTGGCGGTCTCAGCGCCGTCCTTGGACTCCTGCTTGAAGTCATTGGACGGAACGCCGATCACCTCCAGCCCCTGATCCTTGTAACGCTGATTCAGAGCCTCAAGGCTTTTGAACTGTGGGGCAAAGCCACAGAAGCTTGCGGTATTGACCACCACCAGCGGCTTACCCTCAAACCGCTGGCACAGGTCGATGGATTCCTTGGCGCGCAGCTTGGGCAACGAGCCCTGCAACAGCTCCGGGCACTCGGCCGCTTGTGCCAATCCGGTAAACGCCACCAGCAACGCGGGGACTGCAATCCAGCGCATCAGCATGTCGGTGCATCCTTATTAATGGTCACAAACGAAGTTACTCGCCCTCGCCTGTTCCTAGCAAGCGCCCATGCCCAACTGCATCAGCGCCAATCCGCCCTGATGCCAGCCCCACCAGGCCAAGGCCAGCAGCAAGGCACCGACAGCGACCACCGCCACTAGCGGCCAGAGACGGTTCATATCGCACTCAACCGGGTTTGCAGACGCGCCACCGGCTGCTCACGCACCGGCCAGTTCAGGGCGGCGGCCAACAGACTCAAGAGAATCGCTACTTGCCAGATCAAGTCATAGCTCCCGGTTCGGTCATACACCACGCCACCCAACCAGCCGCCGAGGAACGAACCGAGCTGGTGGAAGAGGAAAACAATCCCGCCGAGCATGGACAGGTTTCGCACGCCAAACAAGGTCGCCACGGTGCCGTTGGTCAATGGCACGGTCGACAACCACAGGAAGCCCATCGCCATGCCGAACAGGTACGCGGTAGTCGTGGTCACCGGCGCCCACAGAAACAGCGCAATCACCACCGCCCGCAGCAGGTACAGACCGGTGAGCAAGCGCGGCTTGGACATGCGACCGCCGAGCCATCCTGCGGTGTAGGTGCCGAAGATATTGAACAGCCCGATCAGCGCCAGCACCGTGGTGCCCACTGTGGCCGGAAGGTGCTGATCCACCAGATACGCCGGCAAATGCACGCCGATGAACACCACCTGGAAACCGCAGACAAAAAAGCCGAACGCCAACAGCCAGAACCCCGAATGGGAGCAGGCTTCCCGCAGCGCTTCAGAGAGGGTTTGTTCATGGCCGAGCACTGGCAGCGGTTTGTCCTTGAGCATGCTCACCAGCGGGATAATCAGCGCCACCAGCAGGCCCAGGACCAGCAATGCCGCGGACCAGCCCAGCCAGCCGATCAGCCCCAGCGTACCGGGCAACATGGCGAACTGACCGAAAGAGCCGGCAGCGCTGGCGAGGCCCATGCCCATACTGCGTTTCTCCGGGGGCACGGCGCGACCTACCACGCCAAGGATCACCGAGAACGAAGTGCCCGACAGGCCGATGCCGATCAACAGGCCCGCACTCAGGGACAACGTCACCGCCGAGTCGGACAAGCCCATGAACACCAGGCCCAACGCGTAGAGCACTCCGCCGACCAACACCACTTTCGCCGCGCCAAAGCGGTCGGCCAGCGCGCCGGTGAACGGCTGCGCCAGACCCCAGATCAGGTTTTGCAGGGCGATGGCAAAAGCGAACGTCTCACGCCCCCAGCCGAATTCGGCACTCATCGGTGCCAGGAACAGCCCGAAGCCGTGTCGCACGCCCAACGACAATGCCAGGATCAGCGCACTCCCCACCAACACCCAACCGCATGTACGCCACATCGAGGTCATTCTTATTCTCCGGTAGCGGGTATATACCCGCTTAAGATCGGAAAAACCGGCATCACGCCAGTTCGTCCAGCAGTCGCAACAAGGTTTCGCGTTTTTCGGCGCCCAGACGATCGACCAGCCGCTGCTGCGCCGCCTCCCACGCAGGCAAGGCCGCGGCCAGGCGAGCTGCGCCCGCCTCGGTCAGCCGGACAATGCGATTACGCATGTCCTCACCCTCGACCAGCGCCACCAGGCCCTCACCTTCCAGCACCCGAAGATTGCGCCCCAGGGTGCTGCGGTCCAGCCCCATGGCTTCGGCCAGGGTGGAAATACTCGGTTCATTCAGACGCTGCAGATTGCACAGCAAAGAATATTGGGCAACGTTGATCCCGAAGCCATCGAGAGCGCCGTCGTAATGCCTGCTGACGCCACGGGCGGCGCGACGCAGGTTGATGCATAAACATTGGGAATCGAGCATGGTGCGTGTATATACCCGCGAGTGTGTTAAATCAAGTTACAGATGGGTTCATTGATAAATATTCGAGGTGCTTGGTCGACCGCCTTCGCGAGCAGGCTCGCTCCCACAGTGGATCTTCAGTGGACGTTAAATTTATGTAAGACGCCATCAATGTGGGAGCGAGTCTGCTCGCGATGAGGCCGGCACATCCTGCCCACAAACCATCAGACCAACGCCCATCCCACCAGCACCACCATCTCCAGCAATTCCAGCATCGCCCCGGCCGTATCGCCCGTCGTCCCGCCCAATCGCCGCAGCATCACCTGCCGCAACCAAACGAACATCACCCCCGCCAGCACAAGCGCCCAGACACCACTGAACCCTGCGATCAGCACACACGCCAACGCGCTGACTGCCAGCACCCGCTTACCCGCCAAACGCGGCAAATGATCCGCCAGCGCCTGCCCCAACCCGCCGGCACGCACATACGGCGTGGTCAGGAACAATCCCAGCATCGCGCTGCGGCCAATCAGCGGAACGATCATCAGAAAAAGACTGTGCTGCTGCTCGATCAACGCCAGCAACGCGGCGAATTTGAGCAGCAACACCAACACCAGCGTCACCACCGCAATCGGTCCGCTGCGCGGGTCTTTCATGATGGTCAGCGTGCGCTCGCGGTCGCCGAAGCCCCCGAGCCACGCATCGGCGCTATCGGCCAGACCGTCGAGGTGCAACGCGCCGCTGAGCAATACCCAAGCGCTCAGCAGCAGCGCGGCGTGAAGCAACAAAGGCGTGCCCAGTAGCAGCCAGTTCAGTGCCCATAACAGCGCGCCGAACAGCAGCCCCACCAGCGGATAAAACAGCAGCGACCGACCCAGTTCCTGAGGCGCCGGCATGCCTGGCAGACGAATCGGCAAACTGCTGAGAAATTGCAGGGCGATCCAGAAGGGCAGCATGGTCAGATCGCTTCCTTGAGGAGGACGCCTGACTCGACGCTCAACGAAAACAGCGAGCCATGCCCGACCTCGACATTCAGCAACTGCTCACGGGGCAAACCACGTGCCTGAGCCAGCAACAAACGCATGACACCGCCATGACTGATCAGCAAGATCCGTTCACCCGCATACGCCGCGTGCAGACGCGCTACCGCCGCCAGCACCCGCGTTGAGAAATCCTCCACCGGCTCACCTCCCGGCGGCGTAAAGGCATACGGATCGGCCCAGAACAGCCCCAACCCCTCGGCGTCAGTCTCCATCAGCGCCGCCGCGCTCTGCCCTTCCCAGGCACCGAAATGCAGTTCTTGCAGATCCTTGTCCAGGTGCACAGGCAATTCCAACTGCGCACCGAGCTCATGCGCAAACCGCGCACATCGTTGCAGCGGCGAACTGATCAACCGATCCCATGGCCCTTGCTCGACCACCGCCGCGCGCATCTGCGCCCAGCCCTTGTCGGTCAGCGCATCGTCGAGGCTGCCGCGCAAACCGCCGCCCAGTTCGGTTTCCCCGTGGCGCAGAAGATCCAGTCGCAACGTCATGCCGGACGATCCGCCACCGCCGCTTCGGCGAAGGTTGCCATCTGCCCGTGAAGATCGCAGGCCAGACGCAGCAACGGCACGGCCAACGCGGCGCCACTGCCCTCGCCCAGACGCAGCCCCAGATCCAACAGCGGCTCGGCATTGAGGGTTTCCAGTACATGACGATGACCCGGCTCGGCACCGCGATGGCCGAACAACAGCCACTCGCGGCAGCCAGGGTTCAAGCGCACCGCCACCAACGCGGCGACGCTGCAGATAAAGCCGTCCACCAGCACCGCAACGCCCTCCTGGGCGCACGCCAGATACGCGCCGACCAGCGCCGCAATCTCAAAACCGCCGATATTGAACAGGGTTTGCAACGCATCACCGCGCTGAGCACCGTGTAATGCCAGGGCACGCTCGATGACTTGGGCTTTGTGGCTGACCCCCGCCGCGTTCAAACCGGTGCCCGGCCCGGCCAGATGCACCACCGGGCAATCGAGCAAGGCACAGGCCAGCGCGCTGGCCGCCGTGGTGTTGCCGATGCCCATCTCGCCGCCGATGAACAGCTGCGCGCCATTGGCGACCGCACGTTGCACGCTGTCGCGACCAGCCTGCAAGGCGAGTTCACCCTGGGTAGCCGTCATGGCCGGGCTTTCGACGAAATTGGCGGTGCCCGCGCCGATATTGAGGTGACGCACGCCTGGCAAATTCAACGACGGCGTTACCGTGCCGAGGTCGACCACTTCGAGGGAAGCCCCGAGCTGGCGCGCCAACACGCTGATCGCTGCACCGCCGCTGACGAAGTTGTGCAGCATCTGCCCGGTGACTTCCTGAGGGAACGCCGAAACGCCTTCTGCAACCACACCATGATCGCCGGCAAAAATGGCAATCCACAGCTGATCGAGACTCGGTTTGACCTGCCCTTGCAGCCCCGCCATTTGCACGGCCACCGATTCCAGTCGGCCAAGGGAGCCAGCGGGTTTGGTCAGTTGCTGTTGACGTGCCTGCGCCTGCTCGACGGCTTGCGCGTCGATCGGCTTGCACGGGTTCAGCCACCAGGATTGAGTCATAACGCGGTTCCTTTCAAAGTCAGGGGCAGGCCGGCGACGGTCAGGACGACTCGTTGGCAGCGCTCGGCCAAGGCTTGATGCAGCCAACCGGCTTCATCGACATAGCGGCGAGTCAATTCGCCCAGCGGCACGACACCCATTCCGGTCTCGTTGCTGACAAAAATGATTTCACCCGGCAAGGAGGCCAGGCAGTCCAACAGGGCTTCGCGTTCAGCGTCGAGACGTTTGGCGTCGTCGAGCATCAGCAGATTGGTCATCCACAGGGTCAGGCAATCCACCAGCAGGCAACGCTCGGCGCGGGCGCTTTCGCGCAATACGCGGGCGAGTTCGATTGGCTCTTCGATCAACGCCCATTCGGCTGGACGACGGGCCCGATGATGGGCGACCCGTTCGTTCATTTCACCGTCCAGCGGTTGGCTGGTGGCGATGTAAGTCACTTGGAGGTGACTGTCTAACGCAAGTTTTTCAGCCAGTCGGCTTTTGCCGGAGCGGGCGCCGCCGAGGATCAGTTGCAGCATGGTTCATTCCTTAAATATGCGGTGTAGCTGCTGGCCTATTCGCGGACAAGCCTCGCTCCTTCGGGGCTGAGCCGCTCTTGACCTTGTAGGAGCGAGGCTTACCCGCGAAAGCGTCCTCTCAAAAACCGCAGAGCTCACGCAACAACGCGGTATCCAAATGCTTCTCCACCAGATCCGCCAACCGTTCGATATCCCGCTCGCGCAACCCGTGGTAATCCACGTCCTGCACCTCCTGCAAACCCGCCCAGCGCAGCAGCGCACTGCACGCCGCCGGGGATTCAAACAGGCCATGCAAGTAGGTGCCGAAAATCTGCCCGTCAACACTTTGCGCGCCATCGCAGCGACCATCGTCCAGCTGCACCGCAGCGTTTTCCAGCGCTGGCCCGGTGGTCACCCCGGCATGGATTTCATAGCCACTGACCTGCGCATCCTCCAGCGCCAGACGACCGCGCACATTGCGCAATTGCTTCTCTTCTTCGAGCTGTGTTTCGAACGCCAGCAAGCCCAGGCCAGCACTGGAACCCGGCGCGCCTTCGAGGCCCAGCGGATCGTGCACCTGCTCACCGAGCATTTGCAGACCGCCGCAAATCCCCAGCACTTTTCCGCCATAACGAAGATGGCGATTGATGGCCGTGTCCCAACCATTGGCCCGCAGGTAAGCAAGATCACTGCGCACACTTTTCGAGCCGGGAAGAATGATCAGATCAGCCGGCGGGATTGCCTGGCCGGGGCCGATGAATTGCAGGTCGACTTGCGGATGCAGGCGCAGCGGATCGAAATCGGTGTGGTTGCTGATGCGCGGCAGCACCGGCACCAGCACTTTGAGCACGCGTTCAGCCTTGTCGGCCTGGCGCTGATCGATGCCGTCCTCGGCTTCCAGGTGCAAATCCATCACATACGGCAGCACGCCGATCACCGGTTTGCCGGTGCGCGCTTCCAGCCAATCGAGGCCGGGTTGCAGCAAGGCGAGGTCACCGCGAAAACGGTTGATGATGAAGCCTTTGACCCGCGCCTGCTCGTTCGGCGACAGCAGTTCCAGCGTGCCCACCAGATGCGCGAACACCCCGCCGCGATTGATGTCGGCGATCAACACCACCGGACAATCCACCGCTTCGGCAAAGCCCATGTTGGCAATGTCGCCGGCACGCAGATTGATCTCGGCCGGCGAGCCCGCGCCTTCGACCATGACCACCGGATACGCCGCGCTCAATCGTTCATGGGAAGCCAGTACGGCTTGCATGGCGATGGCTTTGTAGTCGTGATAGGCGACCGCGTTCATGGTCGTGACCGCGCGACCATGGATGATGACCTGGGCGCCGGTGTCGCTGTTGGGCTTGAGCAGCACCGGATTCATGTCAGTGTGCGGTTCCAGGTTGGCCGCCTGGGCCTGCACCGCCTGGGCGCGGCCGATCTCGCCGCCGTCGGCGGTCACGGCACTGTTGAGGGCCATGTTCTGCGGTTTGAACGGCACGACGCGCACGCCCTGACGCGTGACCCAGCGACACAACGCCGTCACCAGCGTGCTTTTACCGGCGTCGGAGGTGGTGCCCTGCACCATCAATGTTGTCATTGGGCTTCCTTTACGAAGGCTTGAAGCGCTTGCTCAAGACGCAGCCAATCGGCTTCATCCGCCGGCAAGCCGAAACGCACGCTGCTGTTGTGGGCGAACAGCCGCAGCAAGATGCCGCGCCTGGCCATGAACTCGTGAAGCGCTTCGGCATGCTCGATCATCAGCCATTGAAACAAGGCGCAGCCACCCTGCGGCTGCAAACCATACTGCCCAAGCAAAAGTGCCAGGCGTTTGCCGGCCTCTTCGCTGCGCGCGCGCTGCCTTGCATGGCCTTCGGTGTCCAGCAAACAGGCTTGGCCCAACACGCGTGTCGGCCCGCTGACCGCCCACGGGCCCACCTGCTCTGCGAGCAGTTTGAGCAGCTTGCGCTCAGCCAGCACAAAGCCCAATCGCACACCCGCCAGGCCAAAAAACTTGCCGAAGGAACGTAGCACGATCAGGCCGACCTGATGGGCAAACGGCGCGAGGCTCAACGCCGGCGTGTTATCCATGAACGCTTCGTCCACCACCAGCCAGCCGCCGCGCGAGGCCAGTCGGGCATGCCAGTCGAGCAAGCGACTCGGGCTCAGGCTCAAACCTGTCGGGTTGTTCGGGTTGACCACCACCAGCACGTCGAGGCTGTCGATATAGAAGTCGACTTCCTGCTCCAGCACCTCGCGCACGATGTAACCATTGCTGCGCCAAGCGTGCGCGTGTTCGGCGTAACACGGCGACAGCACGCCGACCTTACCGGCCCGACGCAAACGCGGCAGTAACTGGATGGCCATTTGCGAACCGGCCACCGGCAGCACCTGTCCGGTGCCGTAATAATCGCAAGCAGCCTGCTCCAGACCATCATCGGTTTCCGGCAAGCGCGCCCAGGCGCGCAACGGAATGTCCGGGATCGGGAATGGCCACGGCGCGAGGCCGCTGGACAGGTCCAGCCAGTCAGCTTCGGCAATGCCGTATTCGAGCGCGGCCTTGCGCAAGCGACCTCCGTGCTCAAGCATAGAATTCAGCTCCCACGCAGAGAATCAGCAGCCATAACCATACCCCGCGCTGAACCAATTGCCAGCCACGGTCGATGGAATCGGCATCCGCCGGCACGCCTTCGCCCAGTTGCGGGCGCTGATGCAACACACCGTGATAGATCGCCGCCCCGCCCAACTCGACGCCGAGCGCACCGGCACCGGCCGCCATGACGGGCCCGGCGTTGGGGCTGTCCCAGGTCGGGCCCTGGGTGCGCCAGCATTTCAAGGCCAGCCGGGTTTTGCCCAGCAGCGCGTAGGTCAACGCCACCAGGCGTGCAGGCAGGTAGTTGAGGACATCGTCGATCTTCGCCGCCGCCCAACCGAAACGTTCGAAGCGTTCGTTGCGGTAACCCCACATGGCATCGAGGGTGTTACTCAAGCGATAGAGCACCACGCCGGGCGCACCGGCCACGGCAAACCAGAACAGCGCAGCAAATACTGCGTCGCTGCCGTTCTCCAGGACAGATTCAGTGGCGGCACGGGCCACTTCGGTTTGATCCAGTTCACTGGTCTGACGGCTGACCAAATAACCCACGCGCTTGCGGGCTTCGTCCAGATCATCGCTGCGCAAAGCCTTGGCCACCGGCTCGACGTGCTCACCGAGGCTACGCATGCCGAGGGCGCAATAGAGCGCGAGAATCTCGACAATCCAGCCCACATACGGCGCCCAGGAAAAAGCCGTGGCGAGCAAGGTCAGCGGCACGACCGCGATCACCCAAGCGGTGACGCCATGGCTGCGCCAGCCACGCCCTTCACCGTTGAAACGTTGCTCGATGCGGTCGGCAAAACGGCCGAACGCCACCAGCGGATGCCAGCGTTTGGGTTCACCCAGCAGCGCGTCCAGCGCAACCGCGGCGACACTCAATAACGCCACACTCATTGACTCACTCCCCAATAATTTTCATACAGCAACTCACTGAGCGGACGCGCCTGCGCCCACCCTTCGAGTACCAGCATCGGCGCCGCATAGAATTCCTTGACCGGGCCGAGGCAAAGAACCGCCAAAGGCTTGGCCCCGGGTGGCAAACCCAGCAGGTCCGCCAGCGCTTGCGGTTCGAACAGCGACACCCAGCCCAAGCCCAGACCTTCGGCGCGGGAGGCCAGCCAGAGGTTCTGGATCGCGCAGGACAGCGAGGCCATGTCCATTTCCGGCAAGGTGCGACGACCGAAGATGTGGCGCTCGCGATCGTCCATGAGCGCGGCGACCAACACCTCGGCGCAGTCGTTGATGCCTTCGACCTTGAGCTTCATGAATTCGTCAGTGCGCTCGCCGAGGGCTTCGGCGGTGCGGATGCGTTCTTCTTCCACCAGTCGCTGGATGTTGCCTCGCAGGGCCCGGTCGCTGATGCGGATGAAGCGCCAGGGCTGCATCAGGCCGACGCTCGGGGCCTGGTGGGCGGCTTCGAGCAGACGCCGCAACAACTCGGGCTCGACGGTGCCGCCGCTGAAGTGGCGCATGTCGCGACGTTCGGCGATGGCTCGGTAGACCGCTTCGCGTTCGGCTTCGGAGAATGCGTTGTCGGTCATGGCCTCTTCGCGAGCAGGCTCGCTCCCACAGGGGTTGGGTGACCCATTGTAGGAGCGACGGTGCGACGATTCGGCCTGCTCGCGAAGGCGGCATCAAGGTCAGGCGCAAAAAGCGCGGCGACTGCGGTGGGATTGGACGGAAAATAAAAATGCACATAAGAGGCGGTCATCCGCCCCTCACGGTAAACCGCCTCCGCCCCACGCCCGCCGTTCGGACTGAGTCCACGGGCAATCGGCTCAAGTTCGGTGCTGGTCAACGAATGGTGATAGGTGTGCCCACGCAGTGAACCTTCCGGCAACTCAACCGCTTGCAACGCCAGCGCGGCCAGACGCTTTTGCATCACCGCATCACCTTTGAGCAAGCCCACCAGTTCGGCGCGAGCTCCCTCGACATCAGTCAACGAATCGAGCAGGTACAACATCCCGCCGCACTCGGCCAGCAACGGTTTGCCGGCTGCATGATGGGCGCGGATCGCGTCGAGCATCGAGGTGTTCTGTGACAGCGCCACATGGTGCAGTTCCGGATAACCGCCCGGCAGATAAAGGCTGTCAGCTTCCGGTAGATCAGCATCGCGGATCGGCGAGAAGAACAGCAGCTCGGCGCCCATGGCCCGCAGCAAGTCCAGGCTCGCGCCGTAGGTGAAGGCAAACGCTTCATCACGGGCCACGGCAATTCGGATGCCTTTAAGCAAAGGGTCGGCGGCGATCACGTCGGGCCCGGCGAACTCCACGGCAGGCGGCAGCGTCACATCGCAACTGCTGGCCAGCGATTCGGCCGCCGCATCGAGGCGCAGGTCCAGATCATTCAACTCGCTGGCCTGGACCAGACCGAGGTGCCGACTGGGCAATTCGATCGCGGTTTCCCGCGACAAGGCGCCGTACCAGCGCAAGCCTTCCGTCAGGCTGCCTTCGAGCAATTGCGCATGACGCAGCGTGCCCACGCGGTTGGCCAGTACACCGGCAAACGGCAAGTCCGGCTGATACTTCGCCAGCCCCAACGCCAACGCACCAAAGGTCTGCGCCATCGCCGTGCCGTCGATCACGCCGAGCACCGGCACACCGAAGTGCCGCGCCAGGTCGGCGCTGGACGGCGTGCCGTCGAACAGGCCCATGACGCCTTCTATCAGGATCAGGTCGGCTTCCCCGGCCGCTTCCCATAACAGACGACGACTTTCCTGCTCGCCGACCATCCACATGTCCAGTTGATACACCGGCGCACCGCTGGCGCGTTCGAGAATCATCGGGTCGAGAAAGTCCGGGCCACATTTGAACACGCGGACCTTGCGCCCCTGATTGCGGTGCAAACGGGCCAGCGCGGCGGTGACGGTGGTCTTGCCCTGACCGGAGGCCGGCGCGGCAATCAATACCGCCGGGCAATGACGATGGCTATTCATAAAGTGCGGCTCACAACTCGACGCCTTTTTGCGCTTTGATGCCGGCCTGAAACGCGTGCTTGATCACGCCCATTTCGGTGACTGTGTCGGCCAGTTCGATCATCTCTGGCTTGGCGCCGCGACCGGTGACCACCACGTGTTGCATCGGCGGACGCGCCTGCAAATCACTGAGTACCTGATCGAGGTCGAGGTAGCCGTGCTTGAGGGCGATGTTCAACTCATCCAGCACCACCAGACCGATCGACGGGTCACGCAGCAGTTCCTGGGACACCGCCCATGCGGCCTCGGCGGCGGCGATGTCACGCTGGCGGTCCTGGGTTTCCCAAGTGAAGCCCTCGCCCATCACATGAAAACGCACCTGCTCCGGGAAACGGCGGAAGAACAGCTCTTCGCCGGTGCTGTTACGGCCCTTGATGAACTGCACCACGCCGCACTGCATGCCGTGGCCCATGGACCGGGCGAGCATGCCGAAGGCCGAGCTGCTCTTGCCTTTGCCGTTGCCGGTCAGCACCAGCAGCAGGCCGCACTCGTTCGGGGAGTTGGCGATGCGTTCGTCGATCACCGCTTTTTTGCGCTGCATGCGCGCCAGGTGGCGTTCGTCACGATCAGGGGAATCAGTCATGGGGAGCTCTCCGTTGAGGCTGGATAACGGCGGGCAGGCACAAGAATAGACGGCAAGAAGCCTGGCATCGCCCACCGTGATGCCGTTGGATGAATCAGGCCGGTCTCCGGGCTCATGAGCGGCTTGCGCCTGACTGCGCGCCTTCCCATATCGACAGTCGACACAGTGGCTCAAGACGCAGTCTTTACTCATTTACCGTTGCGGGGGCAGCGCCGGGATCATGACTCTTCGTCGCTTGAAGAGAGTCACTCACCGGCTTCCCTGTTTCACTCTGTCGGCGTCGCCACAGAGCACCTGAAACAAGCCGCGAAGGTTAGAGGGTTGGGGGGGGAGCGTCAATTGAAGACAGGGCACGGATTCTCGATAGACTGCCGTCCATCAATAACCTGACGTCAATCTTGCGCCATACTGCCAGCAGTGATATCAAAGCGCCATAAATCCAACAACACAATTACAAGGGCGAGCGACATGCAAGGCATGATCATCAGTAATCCGAAGCTGGAATTCCTGCGACCGGTGCTGGAACGCTGGTTTGACTGTATCGACCGCTTTAACGCCGTGCGCGGCGATAACGACACGCCTTATTGGTACGACGAGAAAGCCAACCTTGGCCTGCTCTGCGCCGCAGCCTGGATGGCGGAAATGGTCACGCTGCAACAAACGCCGACCCGTAAACAGAACGAAGAAGGCGAACGCAACAGCCGCGCCGACCTGTTTATCGCCACCGCCGAAGAACGCGCCTACCTTCAGGCCACTCAACGCTGGCCGAAGGTCAACAGCCTGAACCTGAGCCAGGCGCTGCAGGACATCACCAGCGACGCCAAACGCATCAGCTACGCCAGCGACCTGAAACTCGGCTGCCTGTTCGTTGCGCCACAAAAGGCCCAACAGAGCGCGACCCCGGAAGAACTCCAGGACATGGTCGACGACCTGCAAAAGGAACACAGCTGCGCCGTGGCCTGGTATTTCCCGTACGCCTATCGCAAGTTGCGCAACGAAGCCGGTCACTATCACCCCGGCATCGCCGTGCTGCTCAAGGAAGCCCGCGGCTGACCGGTTGAACCATCGCGCGTCTAAGCTTCTCTATGACTAAGTCAATGCATTCATAGGGAAGTCCAGCATGCGCAAGCCTCAGCTCGTTCTCGTCATCGCGCTCGCCGGAGGGCTCGCCGCCTGTGGTGAAACCTCCAGCCTGCAAGTCTCCGACGGCACCGGCCCGTCACCCAAGCTGCCCGAGCCGAACAAGACCCTGATCCCGACGGTGAATATCGCCCCGGCGATCGGCTGGCCGGAGGGTGCAAAACCCACCGCTGCGGCAGGCACTCAGGTAGCGGCATTTGCCGAAGGGCTCGATCACCCGCGCTGGCTCTACGTGCTGCCCAACGGCGATGTATTGGTGGCGGAAACCAATGCCCCTCCCAAACCCGATGACGGCAAAGGCATTCGCGGCTGGGTGATGGGCAAAGTCATGGGCCGTGCCGGCGCCGGCGTCCCTAGCCCCAACCGCATCACGCTGCTGCGGGACAAGGACCACGACGGCATCGCCGAAACCCGCACGGTGTTCCTGGAAAACCTCAATTCGCCCTTCGGCATGACCCTGGTCGGCAATGACCTGTACGTCGCCGATACCGACCGCTTGCTGCGCTTTCATTATGAAAATGGCGACACCACAATCAAGTCGCAGCCGATCAAGGTGGTCGATCTGCCGGGCGGCACGCTGAATCACCACTGGACCAAAAACGTCATCGCCAGCAAGGACGGGAGCAAGCTGTACGTCACCGTCGGCTCCAACAGCAACGTCGGCGAAAACGGCCTGGATCAGGAGGAAGGTCGTGCGGCGATCTGGGAAGTGGATCGCGCCACCGGCAATCACCGGATCTTCGCCTCGGGGATTCGTAATCCGAACGGCCTGGCCTGGGAACCTCAGACCGGCGCCCTGTGGACGGCGGTCAATGAGCGCGACGAAATCGGCAGCGACCTGGTGCCGGACTACATCACGTCAGTGAAGGACGGCGGGTTCTATGGCTGGCCCTTCAGCTACTACGGCCAGCACGTCGATATCCGCGTCGAGCCGCAAAACCCAGATCTGGTGGCCAAGGCCATTGCCCCGGATTATGCGGTCGGCCCACATACCGCATCGCTGGGCCTGTCGTTTGCCGAGGGCAACACACTTCCCGCGCAATTCAAGGAAGGCGCCTTCATCGGCCAGCACGGCTCCTGGAATCGCAAGCCGCACAGTGGCTATAAAGTGATTTTCGTCCCGTTCGCGGGTGGCAAGCCGACCGGCCAACCGGTTGATGTACTGACAGGCTTCCTCAACGAAGATGAAAAAGCCATGGGTCGGCCCGTAGGCGTGGTGATTGATCAGCAGGGCGCTTTGCTGGTGGCCGATGATGTGGGAAACAAGGTGTGGCGCGTTTCGGCCGCTAAATAGCCACCGTGTAGGAGCGAGGCTTGCCCGCGAAGGCTGTAGGACAGGCAACATCAATGTTGGATGTGCCGACGCCTTCGCGGGC
>NZ_JASCOM010000084.1:0-23270 GCF_029959925.1 Pseudomonas sp. PS02303 | reverse complement strand
CACGGGCGACGAAAATTAAAGGGGAGCCGCGGCTCCCCTTTGTGCTTTCTGCAATCCAGGTTTTCACCACCTCCCTTGTGGGAGCCAGCCTGCTGGCTCCCACAAGGGCGAATTTGTCAGACCTGCTTTTCGCGCAATTCCTCGATACTGATCTCGCGCATCCGGAATTTCTGGATCTTGCCGGTCACGGTCATCGGAAACTCTTCCACGAACTTGAAGTAACGCGGCGTCTTGAAGTGCGCGATGCGTTCCTTGCACCACGCTTGCAGCTCTTGTTCTGTCGCACTGTGGCCCGGGTGGAATTTGATCCAGGCGACAATCTCTTCGCCATAGCGCGAACACGGAATCCCGATCACTTGCACGTCCGCCACCGCCGGATGGGTGAAAAAGAACTCTTCCAGCTCACGGGGGTAAACATTCTCACCGCCGCGGATGATCATGTCCTTGTTGCGCCCGGCGATGCACACGTAACCCTCGTCGTTCATGCTCGCCAGGTCGCCGGTGTGCATCCAGCCCGCCTGATCGATGGCTTCAGCGGTGCCTTGCGGGTTGTTCCAGTAACCGAGCATCACGCTGTAACCGCGGGTGCAGAGTTCGCCGATGGTGCCACGCGGCACCAGGTTGCCGGCCTCGTCGATGATCTTGCTTTCCAGCTGCGGCTGAGTCCGGCCGACGGTGGTGACGCGCAGTTCCAACTCGTCCGATGGACCGGTCTGCAACGACACGGGGCTGGTTTCCGTCATGCCGTAGGCAATCTGCACTTCGCTCATGTGCATTTCATTGATGACCCGGCGCATGACCTCGATCGGACAGGTCGCCCCGGCCATGATCCCGGTGCGCAGGCTCGACAGATCGAAGTCGGCGCGTTGAGGGTGATCGAGCATGGCGATGAACATGGTCGGCACGCCGTAGAGTGCGGTGGCTTTTTCTTCGGCCACCGTGGTCAGGGTCAGCAGCGGGTCGAACGCATCGTTGGGGTAGATCATGGTGCTGCCGTGGGTGATGCAGCCGAGATTGCCCATGACCATGCCGAAGCAGTGATACAACGGCACCGGGATCACCAGGCGGTCATGGGCCGTCAGCCCGAGGCTTTCGCCGACCATGTACCCGTTGTTGAGAATGTTGTAGTGACTGAGGGTCGCGCCTTTCGGGAAACCGGTGGTGCCGGAGGTGTACTGGATGTTCACCGCCTGATCGAAATGCAGGCTGTCCTGGCGCTCACGCAAGTGTTCGGCGGACACGCTGGCGGCGAGATCGCCCAGTTGCGACCACGGCAGGAAGCCCGACGGGGGTTGTGCATCCAGACTGATGACGCCGCGCAAGTCTGGCAGGCGTTCGCTGTGCAGCTTTCCGATGGATTGCTCCGCCAGCTCAGGCACCAGGCCCTGCAGCATCCCGTGGTAGTCGGAGGTCTTGAACGCACCGGCGCAGACCAGCCATTGGCAGCCGGATTGCTTCAACACGTATTCAAGTTCGGAGCTGCGGTAGGCCGGGTTGATGTTGACCAGGATCACACCGATTTTCGCGCTGGCAAATTGGCTGATGCACCACTGCGCGCAATTCGGTGCCCAGATACCGAGGCGGTCACCGGTCTGCAAGCCCAGCGCCAACAGAGCTCTGGCGTGCAGGTCGACAGCCTCGGCCAATTGCTGCCAGGTGTAGCGCAACTGTTGATGGCGCACGACCAGCGCCTCCCCGGCCGGGTATTGCGCGACAGTATTGTCGAATGCTTGACCGATGGTCATCGCCAGTAAGGCTTTTTCCTGGGAACCACGGGTATAGCTGCGCTGCGGGCTTGCACTGGGTTGATCCATGACGACCCCTATTGTCTTTATTTGCGGGTGGGCGACCCAACCTGCAGGAGCGAAGCGTGCTCGCGAAGAGGCCAGTACATTCAACACTGATGTCGACTGATCTGACGCTTTCGCGAGCAAGCTTCGCTCCTACAGGATTTGCCGCTGTTCGATCTTGAACTGGCCCTACTGTCGCTCAAGTTGACGTTAACGTAAAGGGTGATTGACAGCCATTCGTCACAGGCTTACGTTAACGTAAAGGTGAGAGCCAATTGACGGCCTCACCAACCGACAAAAAAGCCAAAAGGTGACCCATGAGCTACCCATCCCTGAACTTTGCCCTCGGTGAAACCATCGACATGCTGCGCGATCAGGTTCAGTCCTTCGTCGCCAAAGAGATCGCCCCGCGCGCCACTCAGATCGACATCGACAACCTGTTCCCGGCTGACCTGTGGCGCAAATTCGGCGACATGGGCCTGCTGGGCATTACCGTAGCGGAAGAATATGGCGGTGCCGGCCTGGGCTACCTGGCCCACGTGGTCGCCATGGAAGAAATCAGTCGCGGCTCGGCGTCAGTCGCCTTGTCCTACGGCGCGCACTCCAACCTCTGCGTCAACCAGATCAACCGCAACGGCAATCACGAACAGAAAACCAAGTACCTGCCGAAGCTGATCAGCGGCGAACACATTGGCGCCCTGGCCATGAGCGAACCGAATGCCGGTTCCGACGTGGTGTCGATGAAGCTGCGTGCCGACAAACGTGGCGATCACTACGTGCTCAACGGCAGCAAGACCTGGATCACCAACGGCCCCGACGCCAACACCTACGTGATCTACGCCAAGACCGACCTGGAAAAAGGCCCCCACGGCATTACCGCGTTCATCGTCGAACGTGATTCGAAAGGCTTCAGCCGCAGCAATAAATTCGACAAGCTCGGCATGCGCGGTTCCAACACCTGCGAGCTGTTCTTCGATGACGTCGAAGTACCGGAAGAAAACATCCTCGGCGTGCTCAACGGCGGCGTGAAAGTGCTGATGAGCGGCCTCGACTACGAACGCGTCGTGCTGTCCGGCGGCCCGACCGGGATCATGCAGGCCTGCATGGACCTGATCGTTCCCTACATCCACGACCGCAAGCAGTTCGGCCAAAGCATCGGTGAGTTCCAGCTGATCCAGGGCAAAGTCGCCGACATGTATACCCAACTCAATGCCAGCCGCGCTTATCTGTATGCCGTGGCCCAAGCCTGCGAGCGTGGCGAAACCACCCGCAAGGACGCCGCCGGCGTGATCCTCTACAGCGCCGAACGCGCCACGCAAATGGCCCTCGACGCGATCCAGATTCTTGGCGGCAACGGCTACATCAACGAATTCCCGGCCGGTCGTCTGCTGCGTGACGCCAAGCTGTACGAAATCGGCGCTGGCACCAGTGAGATCCGTCGCATGCTGATCGGTCGCGAACTGTTCAACGAAACGAAATAAATTTCGTCAGCGGCAGGCGGCAAGTTTCAAGCTGCAAGAGGACCGTGCTCTTGCTTCAACTTGTAGCTTGTCGCTTGCAACTCGAAGCTGCTACGGAGTAGCCCCATGATTCTGCATACCCAGCTCAACCCCCGTTCGGCGGAGTTCGCGGCCAACAGCGCGGCGATGCTCAAACAGGTCGACGCCCTGCACACCCTGCTCGCCCAAGTGCAGCAAGGTGGCGGTCCGAAGGCGCAAGAACGTCACACCTCGCGGGGCAAATTGCTGCCGCGTGAACGGATCAATCGCCTGCTCGATCCGGGCTCACCGTTTTTAGAGATCAGCCAACTGGCGGCCTACGCGGTCTACGGCGAAGACGTTCCGGCGGCGGGCGTGATTGCCGGGATCGGCCGTGTCGAAGGCGTCGAGTGCATGATCGTCGCCAACGACGCCACAGTCAAAGGTGGCTCGTATTACCCGCTGACGGTGAAAAAACACCTGCGTGCCCAGACCATCGCCCAGCAGAATCGCCTGCCGTGCATCTATCTGGTGGATTCGGGCGGTGCCAACCTGCCGCGTCAGGATGAAGTGTTTCCAGACCGCGAGCACTTCGGACGGATCTTCTTCAACCAGGCCAACATGAGCGCCATGGGCATCCCGCAAATTGCCGTGGTCATGGGCTCCTGCACGGCGGGTGGTGCTTATGTGCCAGCGATGGCTGACGAAGCGATCATGGTGCGCCAGCAGGCCACCATTTTCCTCGCCGGTCCGCCGTTGGTGAAAGCCGCGACCGGCGAAGTGGTCAGCGCCGAAGACCTCGGCGGGGCTGATGTGCATTGCAAGATTTCCGGTGTCGCCGACCACTACGCCGAGAGCGATGAACACGCGCTGGCCATTGCGCGGCGCAGCGTCGCCAACCTCAACTGGCGCAAGCTCGGCGAACTGCAGCAGCGCACACCCATCGCCCCGCTCTACGCCAGCGATGAGCTGTACGGCGTGGTGTCGGCCGACGCCAAGCAACCGTTCGATGTGCGCGAGGTGATCTCGCGGCTGGTCGACGGTTCAGTGTTCGACGAATTCAAGGCGCTGTTCGGGACCACGCTGGTGTGCGGCTTCGCGCATCTGCACGGTTACCCTATCGCGATCCTCGCCAACAACGGCATCCTGTTCGCCGAAGCCGCGCAGAAAGGCGCGCACTTTATCGAACTGGCTTGCCAGCGCGGCATTCCTTTACTGTTCCTGCAAAACATCACCGGCTTCATGGTCGGCCAGAAATACGAGGCCGGCGGCATCGCCAAGCACGGCGCAAAACTGGTGACCGCCGTGGCGTGTGCCAAGGTGCCGAAATTCACCGTGATCATCGGCGGCAGTTTTGGCGCCGGTAACTACGGCATGTGCGGACGCGCCTACGACCCGCGCTTCCTGTGGATGTGGCCGAACGCGCGCATCGGCGTGATGGGCGCCGAGCAAGCGGCTGGCGTATTGGTGCAGGTCAAGCGCGAGCAGGCCGAGCGCAGTGGCCAGGGTTTCAGCGCCGAGCAGGAAGCCGAGATCAAGCAACCGATCCTCGATCAATACGAAGAACAGGGCCACCCTTATTACTCCAGTGCACGGCTGTGGGACGACGGCGTCATCGACCCGGCGCAGACCCGCGATGTGCTGGCCCTGGCCTTGTCCGCGTCGCTGAACGCGCCAATCGAACCGAGCCGCTTCGGCGTGTTCCGGATGTGATCCGACCCTGTAGGGGCGAGGCTTTTCCGCGAAGGCATTGGCACATCCAGCATCGATGTGACTGACAAACCACCTTCGCGGGCAAGCCTCGCTCCCACAGAATAGAGTTGTGGAGACGGACAAACATGAGCGACTTCAACACCCTCGAACTGCTGACCGACCCACGAGGTTTCGCGACCCTGTGGCTCAGCCGTGAAGAAAAGAACAACGCATTCAACGCCGAGATGATCCGCGAACTGATCCTCGCACTGGACAAAGTATCAACCGATGCCAGCCTGCGGTTTCTGCTGGTGCGCGGCCGCGGCAAGCATTTCAGCGCCGGTGCCGACCTGGCCTGGATGCAGCAATCGGCCGAGCTCGATTACCACACCAACCTCGACGACGCCCGGGAACTGGCGGAATTGATGTACAACCTCGCCAAGCTGAAAATCCCAACCCTGGCCGTGGTGCAAGGCGCGGCCTACGGCGGCGCGCTGGGCCTGATCAGTTGCTGCGACATGGCGATTGGCACCGATGACGCGCAGTTCTGTCTGTCAGAAGTGCGCATCGGCCTGGCGCCGGCGGTGATCAGCCCGTTCGTGGTGCAAGCCATCGGCGAGCGCGCAGCACGCCGTTATGCCCTGACGGCTGAACGTTTCGGCGGGCAACGGGCGCGGGAAATCGGCCTGTTGTCGGAGAGCTATCCGGTCGCTGAGCTGGAGCAGAACGTGGAGAAGTGGATCGACAACCTGCTGCTCAACAGCCCGGCCGCCATGCGCGTCAGCAAGGACTTGCTGCGTGAAGTCGGTAACGGCGCGCTGACCCCGGCGCTGCGCCGTTACACCGAGAATGCCATCGCCCGCATCCGCGTCAGCCCCGAAGGCCAGGAAGGTCTTCGGGCTTTTCTGCAAAAACGTCCGCCGAGCTGGCAAGCACCGACCACCCCCAAGGAGCCGCGTTGATGAGCGCACCTGTGATTACCTCTCTGCTGGTGGCCAACCGTGGCGAAATCGCCTGCCGGGTGATGCGCACCGCCAAGGCGTTGGGCCTGACCACCGTGGCCGTGCACAGCGCCACTGACCGCGACGCCCGGCACAGCCGCGAAGCGGATATCCGCGTCGACCTCGGCGGCAGCAAAGCCGCTGACAGCTATCTGCAAATCGATAAATTGATCGCTGCGGCCAAGGCCAGCGGCGCTCAGGCGATTCACCCCGGTTATGGCTTTTTGTCCGAGAACGCCGGGTTCGCCCGCGCCATTGAAGACGCTGGCCTGATCTTCCTCGGCCCGCCCGCCTCGGCCATTGACGCGATGGGCAGCAAGTCGGCCGCCAAAGCCTTGATGGAAACCGCCGGTGTGCCCCTGGTGCCCGGCTACCACGGCGAAGCCCAGGACTTCGATACCTTCCGCGATGCCTGCGAACGCATCGGTTATCCGGTGTTGCTCAAGGCGACAGCGGGTGGCGGCGGCAAAGGCATGAAAGTGGTTGAGGACGTCAGCCAGCTGGCCGAAGCCCTGGCCTCGGCGCAGCGTGAAGCAAAATCCTCGTTTGGCGATTCGCGGATGCTGGTGGAGAAATACCTGCTCAAGCCGCGTCATGTGGAAATCCAGGTGTTCGCCGATCAGCACGGTAACTGCCTGTACCTCAATGAACGTGACTGCTCGATTCAGCGTCGCCATCAGAAAGTCGTCGAAGAAGCGCCCGCTCCCGGCTTGAGTCCGGAACTGCGTCGCGCCATGGGCGAAGCTGCCGTGCGTTCGGCACAGGCCATCGGCTATGTCGGCGCCGGCACCGTGGAGTTTTTGCTGGATTCGCGCGGCGAGTTTTTCTTCATGGAGATGAACACGCGTCTGCAGGTCGAGCACCCGGTCACCGAAGCGATCACCGGCCTCGATCTGGTGGCGTGGCAGATTCGTGTGGCGCGCGGTGAAGCGTTGCCGATGACTCAAGAGCAGGTTCCGTTGATCGGCCATGCAATTGAAGTGCGGCTGTACGCCGAAGACCCGAGCCATGATTTCCTGCCGGCCACCGGGCGCCTGGCGTTGTATCGCGAATCGGCCGAAGGTCCGGGACGTCGGGTCGACAGCGGTGTGGAAGAAGGCGACGAGATCTCGCCGTTCTACGACCCGATGCTCGGCAAGCTGATTGCCTGGGGCGAGGACCGTGAGCAGGCGCGGCTGCGATTGTTGAGCATGCTCGATGAGTTTGCGATCGGCGGGCTGAAGACCAACATCAACTTCCTGCGCAGGATCATCGCTCACCCGGCATTCGCTGCGGCAGAACTTGATACCGGGTTTATTCCGCGTTATCAGGAGCAATTGTTGCCAGAGCCTGCGGACCTCAGTGATGCGTTCTGGCAAGCCGCCGCTCAGGCGTTTGCCCAGAGCCAGGCAGGTTCTCCGCGCGCTGATGACCTGAGCTCGCCTTGGGCTGTGGGCAATGGTTTTCGTGCTGGACTGCCGAGGGAAATCACCCTCCACCTCAGTTGTGAAGGACAAGACCGGGCGCTGACGCTGGGTAACGTTGATGCCCACACCGCACAGCTCAAGGGCGAACAGCTGCTGACCGAGCACAACGGAGTGCGCCGCCAGCACCGGGTCATTCGCCGTGGCGAGGTTGTGTATCTGCAGTGGGAAGGGGAATTGCGCCGCATCGAGGCTTACGACCCGATCAGCGCCGTCGAAGCCAGTCACAGTCATCAGGGTGGGCTCACCGCGCCCATGAACGGCAGCATCGTGCGCGTGCTGGTCGAGGCTGGGCAAACGGTTGAGGCCGGTGCGCAACTGGTGGTGCTGGAAGCGATGAAGATGGAGCACAGCATTCGCGCGCCCCATGCCGGGGTGATCAAGGCGCTGTACTGCCAGGAAGGCGAGATGGTCAGCGAAGGCAGTGCATTGGTCGAACTGGAAGAAGCGTGAAATGAAGATCGGTCCTACGCATTGCGAGGACCGATCTGATTAGAATTTGGCTGTTGCCTGAACCACCACGCCGAGAATTCGACACTCTTCGGTGAAAAGGGCTTTCGGATATGTCGGATTGAGCGGGACCAGGTAACGCTGCCCGCCCTCTTCGATCAGCTTGCGAAAGATCGCTTCAACACTGCCCGCCCATTGCGCGATCACCAGCTTTCCGGGTTCCGGCACAATGGCCGGGTCCACCAGGATCATCATGCCTTCGGCAATGCTGATTCCGCTGGGCGCGGTCATCGCGTCGCCGACCACCTCGAGCCAGAAGGCCGCGCCCTGAGCGTGGTAATCGGTCAGTTCGAAACGCGGCTTGCCGTAGACCGATAGCTCACCGTCACGCAGCTGCGCAGGCTCGCGCCAGTCACTGACCGGGTAACGGAAGTACGGGTTGTACTTTTGCGTCAGAGGCATCTCGTCGTCCGATACGACCAAAGGCTCGCGAATGACCATCGCCACTTCCAGAAAATCCATCCCGAGCGCCCGCAAGACACGATTCATGTCTTCGATGCTCGGCTGACGGCGCTTATTCAGCCAGTGACCCACACCGCCCTGGGACATCCCGAGGCGATCGGCGAGTACTTCCTGAGTGACTTTCAACTCACTCATCTTGGCTTTGACCAACTCAATCCATTTATCCATGGGCGGCACGATACGTGGCGGACTCCGGGCAACAAAACACAAATTGTAGTATTTAAATTCTCGTCACAAATACAGTTAGTACTAGGATTGGTTCACGGATCTGAATCTATCACGGAGCTTGCCATCGCCATGACGTTACCCCGCAATGACCTGTCGGATATGCAAATGGACACCACCCTCACCTCGCCCAAAGGCAACGCCGCCGCGCAAAAAGCCTTGGACTATTACTTGAAACCAACTGTGTCAGAAGCGGTGGTCGAGGAGCGATTTTTTGATGTGAACCCTGCGGTCAGCGGTGAAGAAGCGCTGGTGCATGCGTCGGATCTGTTGCGCTGTGCCGCAGCGACCGCCTACGAGTCGGCCAGCAACTTGCACGGCGCAAGTCGGGACCTGGCCTTTTCGACGGTGCATATGATCGATATGGCCAAGGCGATGATTGATCGTTCTTTACAGGGTCAGCGCGTTTGAGCCGGACGCACTTTTGAGGAAAGACGGGAAAGAATTTTCCAATCGCGCAGATAAAATCATTTGACTTGCAAACGAGAATGATTATTATTGCATTCGGCTGGTCGCGAGATCGGTCGATGGACCAAGAGACCTTAGGTCGGTCTCCTGGACTATCTCCTCATCAGGCTAATCACGGTTTTTGACCCGGCTTTTTGCCGGGTCTTTTTTTGCCAGTTATTCTGGCTTTGGCTTCAGGCTAATGAAGTCTTCAGGTGTTGCGAATTCGATTGGCGCGGATGATATCAAAAGAATATCCATTGGCAAGAGAAGCCCGGCATCATTGGCCAAAACTAATGAAAAATAGCGCTTGAGAATCAATCACACAGTCTCTAAGCTGCGTCTGCGTCAAGGAAGACGCCCCCCTTTTACCCCGCAATTTCCCCCGGTTTTTCCCTTCCCAGCGTGTAAAGTAGCAGCCATAAAAATCATATTCAGGAATCGACTATGACCGTGGCTAAATCCTCATTCGACATCAGCGCAAATTTCGACAGCGGCAACATTGAAGTGCTGGACATCAGTAATCCACTTCAAGCCCTGCTGGCCATCAAACCGGACACCCGCAGCCAGCATTTCCAGTGGTTTCATTTCAAGGCCAGTGGTCTGCATGTCGGTCAGGAGCACTGGTTTCGTCTGAACAATGCCAGCAAATCCTCGTACAACAAGGCTTGGGACGGTTATCAGGCGGTGGCGTCCTACGACCACGTCAACTGGTTCCGCGTACCGACCATCTTCGAAGGCGATTGCCTGCGCTTCAGCCTCGAAGCGACGGCCACCCACGCCTGGTTTGCCTACTTCGAACCCTACAGCCGTGGCCGTCACGACTGGTTGATCGAACAGGCGCTGACCAAGGCTGGCACCGAACTGCTCGCCACCGGCAAAAGCGTGGAAGGTCGTGACATCCAGTTACTGCGTAAAGGCAGCGGCGCCGAAGGTCAGCGCAAAGTCTGGATGATTGCCCAGCAACACCCCGGCGAACACATGGCCGAATGGTTTATGGAAGGCGTGATCGAACGCCTGGAAAAGCACGACGACCCGGTACTGAACAAACTGCTGGCCAGCGCCGACCTGTACCTGGTGCCGAACATGAACCCGGACGGCGCCTTTCACGGTCACTTGCGCACCAACGCCATGGGCCAGGACCTCAATCGCGCCTGGCAGAGCGCCAGCCAGGACATCAGCCCGGAAGTGCTGTTCGTTCAGCAGCAAATGGAAAAGTACGGCGTCGACTTGTTCCTCGACATTCATGGCGATGAAGAAATCCCCTACGTATTCACCGCCGGTTGCGAAGGCAACCCGGGCTACACGCCGCGGATCGAAAAACTCGAAGAGCATTTCCGCAGCCATCTGAAACACTTGACCAAGGACTTCCAGACCAAGCACGGCTATACCCGCGACGAACCGGGCAAAGCCAACATGACGCTGGCCTGTAACAGTGTCGGTCAGAAATTCGACTGCCTGTCGCTGACCCTGGAGATGCCCTTCAAGGACAACAACGATGCGCCGAACGCCTTGACCGGCTGGTCGGGCAAGCGCTCCAAGCAGTTGGGCAAGGACGTGCTGACGACCGTCGCCGATATGATCGATACCCTGCGCTGATCGCCCTCGATGGCTGCATGCCCGGCATGCAGCCATGATGCCTTCAGCCGCGATCCTTCCCGCGCAACATGCTGTCCAGCACATCATCACGCCGCACCCAACCGTGAAACAACGCTGCCGCCAGATGCAGCAACACGGTCAGAAACAGCAAGTACGCCAGATACCCGTGAGCCTTGCGCAAAAACGCAAACATCTGCGCATTGGCGGGCAGGATCGACGGCAACTGGAACGAATTGCTGAGCATCACCGGATCCCCGGCCGCTGAAATCATCGCCCAGCCCAGCAGCGGCAAAATGAACATCAGTGCGTACAACAAGACATGCGAAGCCTTCGCCGCCAGTGCCTGCCATCCGGGCAAATCCGCCGGCAACGGTGGTTGCCGAGTGGAAAAACGAACGACCATGCGTACGATCACCAGCAGCAGAATCGCAATCCCCAACGGTTTGTGCAGATGGATCAGCCACTCATGCCGCTCGGACACCGAGGCCACCATGCCTGCGCCGATAAACAGCATTGCAATGACCATCAGCGCCATCAGCCAATGCAGCAGCCGCGCCAACGGCGCGAAATGATTCGGTTGAGCACTCATTGATGAGCCTCCTGTTTAGCGTTGGCGGCAGGCAACTGTTTGACTTCACTGGTGCGGCGCAGATAGGAACTGGCGTACCCCGCCGAGCGAGCGGCGAGCAATGGGTCGTCGGAGCCTTCAATACCGGCCGGCAATACGAGCGGGTCATAGTTGATGTCGCGGCATTCGCCATCGAGTTGCGGCTGGGTGCGTTCCAGCACCAAGGTGCCGGCATTCACCACTTTGCGACCGTCAGGCCAGGCCTTGCTGGCGTCGTTGACCGGATCACCGGGGTTAGCCAGGGTGATGTTCAACTGCCAACGTAGCGGCCCGGCGGATAAACGCTGAACCAGGTCTTTTTCAAGAAAGTCAGCCCCTTCAGGCGCCGTGGCACCCGCAGCATCCTGGGCAACCGGCGTCATGCTCCAGCGCACCGCTTGGCGCTGGCCGGCCGCATTCACCAGGTAAAACGCGTTGACGCTGTTGTACGTCTCCGTCGCATAGCTGGCCGACGGCTTGGCCGTCTTGATCCAGGCCAGGAATGGCGCGGCTTCCGGGTGAGCTCCAAAGAACGCCGGAACCGCCGCAGGATTGGGCTTGCCGGTGGCCGGATCCGGCGATTGCGCTTGCTGCAATTGATAGAACGCTTCAGGCGTACCCACCGGGAACACCGGCATGCTGTTCATCCCGGTGCGCCATTGCTGGCCGTTGGCCTGAGTGAAACGCAACGCCATGCTGCGGATCGGGACGCTGCTGTCAGGTGCATAGGGATTGCCGGCGGGCAACGCGAAACGCCCGACCACTGGGGTCTGCGCCTCGTTGAAGACCTGGGCGCTGGAATAGCTGCGCGCCTCGCCACTGCTTTCGAAATGCCCGATCACGCACACCCCTTTTGAGTGGTTACGGCGAAATCCGGGGTGCACACCGTTGTTGGTTTCCAGCACATTGATCAGCTTTTTCGGCGTCAGGCGGTGTGGGTCGAGCGTGCCGTTGACGTAGGCAAAAGCACCGGCCAGCGCCGCGACTACCACGGCAATGCCGCCCAGGCGTAACGTCAGGCTTGCAGCACTCAGCGGTGGCCGGGTGGGCGGTGATGAACGATCTACCATGAATGACTCCAGGGCCATCGGCCACAAGTGAGAAGAACCAAGCAGACGTACGCCACAGCGCTTTATTCCATCGCCCGGTATTTATTTTTCCGGACGTGGAATAACCTCCAATGCCGGGCGTCTTCCTAGTCCACAGCGTAGTGACTAGTCAGAACTTCATGAACGATATCGACGAACAACTCAGAGAAATCATTCCCAGGTTGCGACGGTTTGCCGTCTCGCTGACCCGCAATCCCAGCAGCGCCGACGATCTGGTGCAATCGAGTCTGGAGCGCGCCCTGTCGAGCTGGGGCGACAAACGCCCAGAGGGCGACTTGCGCGCGTGGTTGTTTTCGATCCTTTATCGGCAGTTTCTCGACGCCCACCGGCGCTCCCGGCGTTATGCGCGGATGCTCGAATTCTTTACCGGCCGTGACGATGCGCAACCGTCGGTAGAACGTACCGTGCTCGCCCAATCGACTCTGCAAGCCTTCGACCAACTCACCACCGAACAGCGTGCGCTGCTGCTCTGGGTGTCGGTGGAAGGTTTGAGTTATAAAGAGGTCGCCGAGATTCTCGACGTCCCCACCGGCACCGTGATGTCCCGCCTGTCCCGCGCCCGTCAGGCCCTGCGCCAACTCAGCGACGGCGAAATCACCAGCCCTTCTCTGCGGATACTCAAATGATCAGCATGCCCCCGAGCGAACGCGACCTGCACGCCTACGTCGATCATCAACTCAATGACGCCGACCGACGCCTGGTCGAGACTTACCTGGCCAGCAACCCTCAAACCGCCGCGCAAGTGCGCGCCTGGCAGCAGGACGCCCAGCACCTGCGCGCGGCCATGAGCGGCGCGTTGCACCATACGGCCAACCCGGACCTCGACCCGGCGCTGATTCGCCAGCGGATCAAACGCCAGTCGCGCCGTCATCTGGCCAGCGCCGCGGTGCTCTTGATCGCCGTCAGCGTCGGTGGACTGAGCGGCTGGCAGGCGCGGGAAATGACACTGGTCAGCGCGCAACCGCCGATGACCGATGCCCTGCAGGCTTACCGCTTGATCGCCCAGCAAGGCATTCTGCCGGCCGACTTCAAGGTCAGCGACGACGGTGACATGCAGGCCTGGCTCGACCGTTATTTCACCCGCGCCAACCGACTGCCGGACCTGACGGATTCGGGGTACAAGCCGGTCAGTGGTCGCTTGCTCAGCACCGAGCAAGGGCCGGCAGCGATGGTGGTTTACGAAGACCAGGGCGGTCACAAGATCAGCTTCTACGTGCGACCACCAGGACCGAAAAACAACCTGCTGCCTCGGGGCAGTCGCAGCGATGGCGAGTTGCAGGCCGAGTATTGGTCCGGCGCCGGCTACAACTATGCGATGGTCAGCCCGAGCGATACGCCAGCGGCGCAGAGGCTCAAGCAAACCACCCAATTCTGACCACCACCGCATTCCCCTGCAGGCTCACTCCTAAAGGGGGAGCGGCGGTTATTTGGAGAATGCGCTCAGCCCTGCCCGAACACCTGCGAAGGCCTACGCAGCAGCGGATCAAACGGATTGATCCGCGGCCCGATCAGCGCCGCTTCGCGCTTGAGCATCTCCACCACCGTCGGCAAACGATCCGGCCCCAGGCGATCACTCACCGTGGCCACGCTCAACGCCGCCACGGCCCGTCCTTCCCGATCGAGAATCGGCACCGCCACGCCGGCCATGCCTTGCAGTACGCCAGTGTTGCGCCCGGCGTAACCCAGCGTGCGCACGTTCTCGACTTCCGAACGCAGGAACACCTCGTCGTACAGGTGAAAATCCTTGAGCCGCGGCAAGTTGTAATGGATCACCGTATCGCGCTCTTCTTCCGGCAGAAACGCCAGAATCGCCAGACTACCCTGGCCGACGCCCAGCGCCACCCGCCCGCCGATATCACCGGTAAAGGTGCGGATCGGAAACGGCCCTTCACTGCGGTCCAGGCAGATTGCATCAAACCCACTGCGCGCCAGTAAAAACAACGAATCCCCCAACGAAGCCGACAGTCGCAGCAACGACGGTCGCACCAGTTCGCGCAGATTCCCGGTGTTGCCAGCCCGCGCCGCCAACGCAAAAAAATCCAGGCTCAGGCGATAGCGTTTGCTGCGAGCGTCCTGTTCGACCATGCCTTCGTCCATCAGGCTGCGCAACAAACGGTGCGTGGTCGGTTGCGACAGGCCGATACGCTGGGCCAGTTGGGTCACACGCTCCCCGCCCTCGACGGCGTCACCCAGACTGCGCAACACGGCAAACAGTCTGGACACAGCCCCGACACCGACTTCATTTTTGTTTTCATTCCGCTCAGTGGAATCAGGCATGTAATTACTCGACAAAAAATTTACTCACCGAATGAAACTGAAAATAGTCATCGCTTCAGTGAAATAGGCCATTGAGCCCATCCTATTCTTCGTCCTACTCTGCGTCCAGACAGGGGCGATTCGAACAACAGCGGCAGCCGACTGAAGTCGAGCGCCAACGCACCCCGCAACATCTTTTCGTATCTGCCCATACAAAAAAGCGCGCCTTCGGGCGACGCATAACAATCTCAGGTGGAGCGCAGTCATGGCTTTTGTGCAACTTGAAGGACTCGGCAAACGTTACGGCGAGATCGACGCCGTCGTCGCCACCAACCTCTCGGTCGAGAAAGGCGAGTTCGTGTCCCTGCTCGGCCCCTCCGGCTGCGGCAAAACCACCACCCTGCAAATGATCGCCGGCTTCGTCGAAGTCAGCAGCGGACGCATCCTGCTCGACGGTCGCGACATCACCCACGCCAAACCCGCCAGCCGCGGCTTGGGCGTGGTGTTCCAGAGTTACGCACTGTTCCCGCACATGACTGTCAAAGACAACGTCGCCTTCGGCCTGCGGATGCGCAAAGTGCCAGGCGCCGAGTTGCAGCAACGGGTGGATCGGGTGTTGAAACTGGTGCGCCTGAATCAGCACGCCGAGCGTTACCCACGGGAACTCTCCGGTGGCCAGCGTCAGCGTGTCGCGCTGGCCCGGGCGCTGGTGATCGAGCCTCCCGTGCTGCTGCTCGATGAGCCGCTCTCCAACCTCGACGCCAACCTGCGCGAAGAGATGCAGTTCGAGATCCGCCGCATCCAGCGTGAAGTCGGGATCACCACGTTGATGGTCACCCACGATCAGTCCGAAGCACTGTCCATCAGCGACCGCGTGGTGGTGATGCAGGCCGGGCGCATCACCCAGATCGACGCGCCCTACACCCTTTATGAACACCCACGCACCGAGTTCATTTCCGGGTTCGTCGGCAAAGCCAATTTGCTGCCCGGCGAGCGTGATGGCGCGGGCGAGGTCCAGGTGCAAAGGGGCGGTGAACTGACCCTGAGTCTGCGCCCGGAAAAAATCGATCTGCGGGAGCACGGCCAAGGTCGGCTGCAAGGCCAGATCGTCAGCCGTTTCTTCCTTGGCAGCCAATGGTTGTACGGCGTCTCGACGAACTTGGGCGAACTCAGCGTGGTGCGCCGCAACGACGGCTCGGCACCCTTGACCGAAGGCACAGCAGTCGGACTCGATTGGGACGCGACCTTGCTGCGGGTACTGAGCGTGGATGAGGTGCCGGCATGAGTACGCTTGCTGCCATCCGCCAGGGACGCCAGGGGTATTGGCTGTCGGCACCGGCCCTGGCGTTGTACCTCGGCCTGCTGATCATCCCGCTGCTGCTGACCCTGGTGCTGTCGTTCAACGTGTTCGATTACAGCTCGGGGATCAACGGCGACGCCTTCACCCTCGACCACTACAGCAGCTTGCTGGGCGATCCGTACTTCTACGAGATCTTCCTGCGCACGATGTGGATTAGCGCCCTGACCACCCTGCTCTGCGTGGTGATCGGCGTGCCCGAGGCCTACATCCTCAGCCGCATGGGCGCACCCTGGCGCTCGATTTTCCTGATTCTGATCCTCACGCCGCTGCTGATTTCGGTGGTGGTGCGTGCCTTCGGCTGGAGCCTGCTGCTGGGTGCCGACGGGCTGGTCAATCAGACCCTGCAAGCCTTCGGTGGCTCACCGGTGAAGTTGCTGTACACGCCGTTCGCGGTGGTGATTGCGCTGGTGCACGTGATGCTGCCGTTCATGATCATTCCGGTGTGGACCTCGCTGCAAAAACTCGACCCCGCCGCCGAACAGGCCGCGCTGTCACTGGGCGCCAGCCACTTCACGGTGATGCGCCAGGTGGTGTTGCCGCAGATCATGCCCGGCGTGCTCTCGGGCACCTTGATTGTGTTTGGTCTGGCCGCCAGTTCGTTCGCCATTCCCGGCCTGCTCGGCGGACGTCGCTTGAAGATGGTCGCCACGTTGATCTACGACCAATACCTGTCGGAGCTCAACTGGCCGATGGGCGCGGCCATCGCGGTCGCGCTGCTGTTGCTCAACCTGCTGATCATGCTGTCGTGGAACCGGATGATCGAAGGCCGCTACAAGAAGTCATTGGGATAACTCGTCATGTCCAAGAACGGTCCTTTCGCCCTGCTGTTCCATGCCCTGGTGGTGGTATTCATGCTCGCGCCGCTGGTGGTGGTGTGCCTCGTGGCCTTCACCCCGGAAAACACCCTGAGCCTGCCGACCACCGAGTTTTCGTTGCGATGGTTTCGTGCGGTGTTCGAGCGTGCCGACTTTATCGATGCGTTCTACAACAGCCTGATCCTGGCGTTCTGCGCGGCCAGTATTGCCACGCTGATTGCGGTGCCGGCGGCGCTGGCGATCACGCGTTTCGAGTTCCCAGGACGGGACTTTCTCAACGGCCTGTTTCTGTCACCGATCATCATTCCGCACCTGGTATTGGGCGTGGCGTTGTTGCGTCTGTTTGCGCTGATGGGCGTCAACGGCAGTTTCGCCTGGCTGATCTTCGCCCATGTGCTGGTGATCACGCCGTATGTGCTGCGCCTGGTGTTGGCGTCGGCCATTGGCCTGGACCGCAGCGCCGAACACGCCGCGCAGTCGCTGGGTGCCGGACGCTTCACGCTGTTCCGGGAAATCACCTTGCCGATGATTCTGCCGGGGGTTGCCGGGGGCTGGCTGCTGGCGTTCATCAACAGTTTTGACGAGGTCACGCTGTCGATCTTCGTCACCTCGCCGGCCACGCAAACCCTGCCGGTGCGCATGTACGTCTACGCCACCGAGTCCATCGACCCGATGATGGCGGCGGTGTCGGCATTGGTGATCGGCCTGACCGCGCTGACCATGATTCTGCTCGATCGGGTGTACGGCCTGGATCGGGTTCTGGTGGGTAAACAATGAGGGCGCCATGGCTCTGCTGAAACGACTGGCCGAAGGCGATCGCCCGGCTGTGGAATTTACCCTGGACGGCGAACCGGCCAGCGGCTTGCTCGGCGATACCTTGCTGACCGCAGTGCTGACTTGCAGCGAACACCTGCGCGGCAGCGACTTCAGCGCCGAGCCCCGCGCCGGTTTCTGCCTGATGGGCGCCTGTCAGGACTGCTGGGTCCGCCTGGGCGACGGCCGCCGCGTGCGGGCCTGCTCGACGCTGCTCGAAGCTGGCCAACAAATAAGCCGCGAACCGGGACGCACCCTATGAATACATTGACTACCCGCAGAACCGGAATCCCCTGTGGGAGCGAGTCTGCTCGCGAAAGCGGTTTGTCTGCCAACACATCTGTTGAATGTGCCGCCACCATCGCGAGCAGGCTCGCTTCCACAGGGGATTTGCAGTGCTCATGGATGAGGTGGGTATGAAGGCTGTGGTCATCATTGGTGCAGGCCCGGCCGGGATTCGTGCGGCGCAGACGTTGGTGGCGCATGGTGTTCGTCCGGTGCTGCTGGACGAAGCGGCGCGCGGTGGCGGGCAGATTTATCGACGTCAGCCGGAGAATTTCAAACGCTCGGCGGTCAAGCTGTACGGCTTTGAAGCGCGCAAGGCCAGTGCCTTGCATCAAACGATCGACACGCTACGCGGGCAACTCGACTACCGCCCCGAGACGCTGGTGTGGAACGCCGAAGACGGTGCGCTGGACACGGTGCATGAGGGCCGAGCCTCACGACTGGAATTCTCCCGAGTGATCGTCGCCACGGGGGCCACCGACCGGATTCTGCCGGTGTCAGGCTGGACGCTGCCGGGTGTCTACAGCCTTGGCGCAGCGCAGATCGCGCTCAAGTTTCAGGGCTGCGCCATCGGTGAGCGGGTGGTGTTCGCTGGCAGCGGCCCGTTGCTGTACCTGGTGGCGTATCAATACGCCAAGGCCGGTGCGAAAGTGCTCGCGGTGCTCGACAGCTCACCCTTCAGCGCTCAGGCCCGCGCCCTGCCCGGCCTGCTGTCGCAACCGGCCACACTCGCCAAAGGCATTTATTACCGCAGCTGGCTGACCGCCCACGGCATCCCGGTGCATCAGGGCGCAACCCTCAAACGCATCAATGGCGAACAGCGCGTGCAATCAGTGGATTGGTCCAACGCCAAAGGCGAACATCTGCTCGATTGCGACGCCGTTGCTTTCGCCCACGGCCTGCGCAGTGAAACCCAACTCGCCGATTTGCTCGGCTGTGAATTCGCCTGGAACCCACTCAACCGCGCCTGGCTACCGCAACGTGACCCCGCCGGTCGCAGCAGTGTCGCCGAGGTTTATCTGGCCGGTGATGGCGCCGGCATCATGGGCGCCGACGCCGCTGAAATGGCGGGCGAACGAGCGGCGCTGGCGTTGCTCGAAGACATCGGTTTCCTGATTCCGCCAAAACATCCCGACCACCTTGAACGCGCCCTGCAGCGCATCGGCGAATTCCGCAACGGACTGGAGCGCGCCTTCGCCTTCCCCGAGCACTGGGCCAGCGAAACCGCCGATGAGGTGATCGTCTGCCGTTGCGAAGAAGTGCTGGCCGGCGACATCCGCCAGGTGGTGCGCGAAGGTCACTGGGAAATCAATCGGGTCAAGGCGCATTGCCGCATTGGCATGGGCCGTTGTCAGGGGCGCATGTGCGGCGCCGCAGCGGCGGAAATCATCGCCTGCGAAAGCCGGCGCCCGGTCTCGGACATCGGTCGCTTGCGGGCGCAGGCGCCGATCAAACCACTGCCGTTTGGCCTGGAGGTCGAGGCATGATCGAAGTCGATGCAGTGATCATTGGCGGCGGCATTGTCGGGGCCTCGGCCGCGCTGTTCCTGAGCAAGGCCGGCCGGCGTGTTGCACTGCTGGAGCGCGACTTTTGCGGCTCGCATTCCAGCGGCGTGAACTACGGCGGTGTTCGGCGTCAGGGGCGCCCACTGTCGCAATTGCCGCTGTCGCAACGGGCCCACGAGCTCTGGGGACAGTTGCCGCAACTGATCGGCATCGACGGCGAATATCAACGCAGCGGTCACTTGAAACTGGCCCGCAGCCTCAACGACCTGAACGCCTTGCAGCACTATGCCGTCAGCAGCCAAGGCTTCGGCCTCGATTTGCAGCTGCTCGACCGCCATCAATTGCGCGCGCGGTTTCCGTGGGTCGGCGACGTCGCGGCCGGCGCATCGTTTTGCCCGGACGACGGCCACGCCAACCCGCGCCTGGTGTCCCCCGCCTTTGCTCAAACGGCCCGTCGGCACGGCGCGCAAGTCCATGAACAATGCGCCGTCACAGCGGTAGAACACGACGGTCAGCGCTTTCGCGTCCGCACGCAAACCGGCCTCGAATTGCACGCGCCCTGGCTGCTGAACTGCGCCGGGGCCTGGGCCGGACGCCTGGCTGAACAATTCGGCGAAGCGGTGCCGATGCACGCCGGCCACCCGGCGATGCTGGTCACCGAGCCGTTGCCATGGGTGATGAATGCCAGCACCGGCGTCGAGGGTGGCGGCATCTATGCGCGTCAGGTGGCACGTGGCAATTGCGTGCTCGGTGGCGGCCAGGGTTTTGCCCTCGATGACGCGCGCGCACGCCCCGGCCAACACGCCGTGATCGAGATCCTGCGCCAGGCCGTCGAACTCTACCCGTTTCTTCAAGGCGCCCAGGCGATTCGCACCTGGAGCGGTACCGAAGGCTACTTGCCTGATCGCCAACCGGTGATCGGTCATAGCAGCACTCAACCCGGTCTGTTGCACGCCTTCGGCTTTGCCGGTGCGGGTTTCCAGATCGGTCCTGCGGTGGGCCAGGCGCTCACAGAGATCATCTGCAGTGGCGCCTCCAAGACGCCACTGGATGCGTTTTCCATCACCCGGTTTCACTCCATCTCCGTTGCTTGATAGAGGAAGGTCGCGCCAATGAATAACGTCAAACGCACTGCACTGCTCGGTTTCTCCTGTCTGACTGCCCTGCTCACGGTCACCCAGGCACAGGCCGAACCCACGCTTTATCTCGGCATGAACGGCGGGACCATGGAGCGGCTCTACGCCGACAAGGTGCTGCCGGTGTTCGAGAAAGCCAACAACGTCAAAGTGGTGATCGTACCGGGGACTTCCGCCGATATCCTGGCCAAGGTCCAGGCCAGCAAAGGCAACCCGCAGATGCACGTGATGTTCCTCGACGACGGCATCATGTACCGCGCCATCGCCATGGGCTTGTGCGACAAACTCGAAGACAGCGCACCGCTGGCGCAGATTCCGGCCAAGGGTCGCATCAAGGATCAAGCGGTGGCGGTCAGCCTCGGCGTGACCGGGCTGGCGTACAACACGCGTCTGTTCAAGGAAAAAGGCTGGGCGGCGCCGACCTCGTGGATGGACATGGCCGACCCGCGCTTCAAGGACAAGCTGGTGTTCCAGTCGATGGCCTCCTCGACCTTCGGCCTGCATGGCTTCCTGATGTTCAACCGGATTCAGGGCGGCAGCGAAACCGACGTCGAGCCAGGCTTCAAGGCCTGGCCGAACACCGTCGGCCGCAACGTGCTGGAATACATTCCGAGCTCGGCGAAGATTTCCGAAATGCTCCAGACCGACGAAGCCGCGCTGTTCCCGCTGACCCCGACCCAAGTCACTGCGCTGAAACTCAAAGGCATGCCGGTGGAATACGCGCAGCCCAAGGAAGGCGCCGTGGTGCTCAACGTGGCCGAGTGCGCCATCGCCAACAACACGCAGCCGGAACTGGCGCAGAAACTCGCGGCGTTTTTGCTGACGCCGCAAGCCCAGGCCACGGCGCTGGAGGATGGCGACCAGATCCCGTCCAACCCGAATACGCCGACCACCGACAAAACCCGGGGTCAGGTCGAGGCGATGAAACAGTATCTGACCACCGCGATTGCCGTTGACTGGGATCAGGTCAATGAGCAGCGCCCGGCGTGGAATGCACGGTGGAATCGCAGTATCGAGCGGTAGTGACTGACCCAACAGAATCTGCCGAACACCACACCCCTGTAGCGAGAGAGCTTGTCGGAACGCCGCATCACCCCGTTGGACTGCGAAGCAGCCCAACGGGGCATTCTGCTGAGGGCGAGCGCCCATTATCCGTCGGAAGGTTTGTTGCACACGGTTGGTGAAAGTCGGGCCGCCGTAAATTGTGTGTTGCAGCACCGGCTGCACACCTTTACCGCTATCATGTCGCCCATTTCCAAGCCCCCGCGCCCTCCCCTCGATCAATAGCGAACCCGCCCATGGATACCCTTGCCCAACTGCGCGCCGGTCAACTGACAGGTATCACCCGCCTGGACCTGGCCTGCGGCCTGACTGAATTTCCGCAAGAAATCTTCGACCTGGCGGACTCGCTGGAAGTGCTCAACCTCAGCGGCAACGCCTTGAGCCGGCTGCCAGATGATCTGCACCGCCTGACCCGCTTGCGCGTGCTGTTTTGCTCGGACAACCTGTTCACCGAACTGCCCGCGTGCCTCGGCCAATGCACCGCATTGACGATGATCGGCTTCAAGGCCAATGCCATCGAGACGGTGCCCGCCGCTGCGCTGCCGCCATTGCTGCGTTGGCTGATCCTGACCGATAACCGCCTCAGTGAATTGCCCGCCGAGTTGGGTCAGCGCCCACACCTGCAAAAACTCATGCTCGCCGGCAATCGCTTGCAGCGCCTGCCCGAAAGCCTGAGCCAATGCCATCGACTCGAACTGATCCGCATCGCCGCCAACCAACTGACTGAGCTGCCCGAGTGGCTGCTGACCCTGCCAAGCCTGACCTGGCTGGCCTATGCCGGTAACCCGCTGGAAACCGAAGCCGATGCCGCAGCCCTCGATGCCACGGCGAGTATTGCCTGGTCCGAGCTGCGCCTGGAGCAACAGCTGGGCGAAGGTGCTTCGGGAGTGATTCATCGGGCAGCGTGGGAACAACCGGGTCAACCGGCCACCCAGGTTGCGGTCAAACTCTACAAAGGCGAAATGACCAGCGACGGTTCACCGCTGCACGAAATGAACGCCTGCATTACCGCCGGTCTTCACCCCAATCTGATCCGGGTCGAAGGCCGAATCGTCGGGCATCCCGAAGAGCAGGCCGGGCTGGTGATGCAACTGATTGATCCGAGTTATCGCAACCTGGCCGGGCTGCCGAGCCTGGCGTCCTGTACCCGTGACGTCTATGCCGATGGCACCCGTTTCAGTGCGCACGTAGCACTGCGCATGGCCCGCGCAATCGCCTCGGTGGCCGAGCATCTGCATCACCAGGGCATCACCCATGGCGATCTCTATGGCCACAATATTTTGTGCAACGAGCACGGTAATTGCCTGTTGGGGGACTTTGGCGCGGCGTCTTTCCATGCGACGTGCGACAGCCTTGAAAGCCGTGCGCTGCAACGGATCGAAGTGCGGGCATTCGGGGTGTTGCTGGGGGAATTGCTGGAGCGGATCGACTCGGGGTTGAGTGATGAAAGGCGTTTACAGCTGGAGGCGTTGCAGCAGCGCTGCTGCCAGCCGCAGGTGCTGGCGCGGCCGGGGTTCAGTGAGATAGGACAGGCGTTAGCCGCGTTCAACTGAGCTAAAGGCAAGTACAAAACCTGTGGCGAGGGAGCTTGCTCCCGCTGGACGGCGCAGCCGTCCCAAAAACGACGGCTGCTGCGCACCCGAGCGGGAGCAAGC
>NZ_JASCOM010000083.1:0-23410 GCF_029959925.1 Pseudomonas sp. PS02303 | reverse complement strand
CTGCTCGCGATGGCGGCTTAACATTCAACTTATCTGTTGGCTGTTATACCGCTTTCGCGAGCAGGCTCGCTCCCACATGGGTGAAGCGCGGTCAGATCAGAGACCGTAGCTCATCAGACGCTCGTAACGACGGGCCAGCAGCGCCTCGTTATCGAACTTCTTCAGCATCGCCAGTTGCGAGCTCAGCTCGGCACGGATCGAAGCCGCCGCCGCTGCCGGATCGCGGTGAGCGCCGCCCAATGGCTCGCCGATCACTTTGTCGACGATGCCCAGGCCTTTCAGGCGCTCGGCGGTGATGCCCATGGCTTCAGCCGCGTCCGGCGCTTTCTCGGCGGTTTTCCACAGAATCGAGGCGCAACCTTCCGGCGAGATCACCGCGTAGGTCGAGTACTGAAGCATGTTCAGTTGATCGCAGACGCCGATCGCCAGCGCGCCACCCGAACCACCTTCACCGATCACGGTGGCGATGATTGGGGTTTTCAGGCGGGCCATGACGCGCAGGTTCCAGGCAATCGCCTCGCTCTGGTTACGCTCCTCAGCATCGATGCCAGGGTAAGCGCCCGGCGTGTCGATGAAGGTCAGGATCGGCATTTTGAAACGTTCGGCCATTTCCATCAGGCGGCACGCCTTGCGGTAGCCTTCCGGACGCGGCATACCGAAGTTGCGGCGGACTTTCTCGCGCACTTCACGGCCTTTCTGGTGGCCGATGATCATCACTGGCTGATCGTCCAGACGGGCAATGCCGCCGACGATCGCAGCGTCGTCGGAGAAGTGACGGTCGCCGTGCAGTTCGTCGAACTCGGTGAAGATGTGTTCGATGTAGTCCAGGGTATACGGACGTTTCGGGTGACGCGCGAGACGTGCGATCTGCCAGCTGGTCAGCTTGCCGAAGATGTCTTCGGTCAGCGTGCTGCTTTTGTCCTGCAGGCGGGAGATCTCATCGCCGATATTCAGCGAATTGTCGTTACCGACCAAGCGCAACTCTTCGATCTTGGCTTGCAGGTCGGCGATCGGCTGTTCGAAATCTAGAAAATTCGGGTTCATAGGCGTCCGTCTTGGGTCGACGTCCAAGAGAGCTTGGGCCGGCCGGTTGTCTATTCGCGCCCTACCTTAAGGGACAGGCGCGTTCAGGTCGAGATTAAAAATTCTGGTCGAGATCGGAGCCTACAGACAGCCCCGACCGTCAACGGTATTGGAGGAAGACGTTGTCTCGCCCGAACTGGTCACGCAGGGCTTGAATCAACGCATCCGCCGGATCGATCCGCCAGGTCTCGCCAAACTGCAGCAAGGCCTTCGCATCGGGGCTCGTGTACTCCATGGTGATCGGGCACGCGCCGCGATGACGCTTGAACAACTCACCCAGCCAGCGTAGCTGATCGCCCTTCAAATCCTTGGTCTGCAGCTTCAGGCGCAGGCTTTCGGCGAGGTTGGTGCGCGCATCTTCCATGCTCATCACCCGCTTGACCCGCAGACGCAGGCCACCGGAGAAGTCGTCGTTGCTGACTTCGCCTTCGACCACCACCATCGCATCGGTCTGCAACAGCGATTGCGCCGAGTGGAACGCTTCGGCAAACAGCGAAGCCTCGATCCGCCCGGAGCGATCGTCGAGGGTGATGAAACCCATCTTGTCGCCCTTTTTGTTCTTCATCACCCGCAAGGCGATGATCATGCCGGCGACGGTTTGCGTATCACGAGCCGGCTTCAGGTCGATGATGCGCTGACGGGCAAAACGGCGGATCTCGCCTTCGTACTCGTCAATCGGGTGACCGGTCAGGTACAGGCCGAGGGTGTCTTTCTCCCCTTTCAGGCGCTCCTTGAGGGTCAGCTCCTTGGCTTTGCGGTGATTGGCGTAGACGTCGGCGTCTTCTTCAACGAACAGACCACCAAACAGGTCGACATGACCGCTGTCATGGGTACGCGCGGTTTGTTCGGCCGCCTTGATCGCCCCTTCCATGGCGTTCAGCAAGACCGCCCGGTTACGGTCGATATTGGCCTGATAGGCTTTCTGCTCGTCATGGAAATAAGGCCCCAGACGATCCAGTGCACCGCTGCGGATCAAACCGTCCAGGGTGCGCTTGTTGATTCGCTTGAGGTCGACACGGGCACAGAAATCGAACAGGTCCTTGAACGGACCGTCCTGACGCGCCTCGGTAATCGCCTCGACCGGGCCTTCGCCCACCCCCTTGATCGCACCGAGGCCGTAAATAATCCGGCCTTCGTCATTCACCGTGAACTTGAACTCGGAAGTATTCACATCCGGCGCGTCGAGACGCAGCTTCATGGTGCGAATTTCTTCGATCAAGGTCACGACCTTGTCGGTGTTGTGCATATCCGCAGACAGTACCGCGGCCATGAACGGCGCCGGGTAGTGCGTTTTCAGCCAAGCGGTCTGGTATGAAACCAGGCCATAAGCGGCGGAGTGGGATTTGTTGAAGCCGTAACCGGCGAATTTTTCTACCAGGTCGAAAATGTTACCGGCCAGGTCGGCGTCGATATTGTTGGTCTTGCAACCGTCAATGAAACCGCCGCGCTGCTTAGCCATTTCTTCCGGCTTTTTCTTACCCATGGCCCGACGCAGCATGTCCGCGCCGCCAAGGGTGTAACCGGCCATGACCTGGGCAATCTGCATCACCTGTTCCTGATACAGGATGATGCCGTAAGTCGGTGCCAATACGGGCTTGAGGCCTTCGTACTGGTAGTCCGAGTGCGGGTACGCGAGTTCGGCGCGACCGTGCTTACGGTTGATAAAGTCGTCCACCATGCCCGATTGCAAAGGGCCCGGACGGAACAGGGCCACCAGTGCGATCAAGTCTTCCAGGCAGTCGGGCTTGAGCTTTTTGATCAGCTCTTTCATGCCGCGCGACTCAAGCTGGAACACCGCGGTGGTTTCAGCTTTTTGCAGCAGCTGGTAGGTCGGTTTGTCATCCAGCGGGATGAACGCGATATCCAGCGGCGGCTGATCGACCTTGGCGCGGTCGCGGTTGATGGTTTTCAGTGCCCAGTCGATGACCGTCAGGGTCCGCAGGCCCAGGAAGTCGAACTTCACCAGCCCGGCGGCTTCAACGTCGTCCTTGTCGAACTGGGTCACCAGACCGTCGCCGGCCTCATCGCAATAGATTGGCGAGAAGTCAGTCAGCTTGGTCGGCGCGATCACCACACCACCGGCGTGCTTGCCGACGTTACGCACAACGCCTTCAAGCTTGCGCGCCATTTCCCAGATTTCCGCGGCTTCTTCATCGACCTTGATGAAGTCGCGCAGGATTTCTTCCTGCTCGTAGGCTTTTTCCAGGGTCATGCCGACTTCGAACGGAATCATCTTCGACAGACGATCCGCCAGACCGTAGGACTTGCCCTGCACCCGCGCCACGTCTCGGACCACCGCCTTGGCGGCCATGGAACCGAAGGTGATGATCTGGCTCACCGCATTACGGCCGTATTTCTCGGCCACGTAGTCGATCACACGGTCACGACCGTCCATGCAGAAGTCGACGTCGAAGTCGGGCATGGAAACCCGTTCCGGGTTAAGGAAACGTTCGAACAGCAGGTCATATTCCAGCGGATCGAGGTCGGTGATCTTCTGCACATAGGCCACCAGCGACCCGGCACCCGACCCCCGGCCAGGCCCGACCGGCACGCCGTTGCTCTTGGCCCACTGGATGAAGTCCATCACGATCAGGAAGTAACCGGGGAAGCCCATCTGGATGATGATATCCAGTTCGAAATTCAACCGGTCGACGTAGACCTGACGCTTGGTTTCGTAGTCTTCGGTGGTGTCTCGGGGCAGCAGAACGCTGAGGCGCTCTTCCAAGCCATCGAACGAAACTTTGCGGAAATACTCGTCGATGGTCATGCCATCAGGGATCGGGAAGTTGGGCAGGAAGTGAGTGCCCAGCTTCACTTCAATGTTGCAGCGCTTGGCGATCTCGACGGTGTTGGCCAGCGCTTCGGGAATGTCGCTGAACAGCTCGGCCATTTCCTCGGCGCTTTTGAGGTATTGCTGATCGCTGTAATTCTTCGAACGCCGCGGATCGTCGAGGGCGCGGCCCTCACCGATGCAGACGCGGGTTTCGTGAGCGGCAAAGTCTTCCTGCTTGATGAAACGCACGTCGTTGGTGGCGACCAGCGGCGCACCGATCTTCTCGGCCAGCGCCACGGCGCCGTGCAACTGCTCTTCGTCGTTGGGGCGGTTGGTGCGCTGGATCTCCAGATAGAAACGATCCGGGAACACGGCCATCCATTCGCGCGCGAGGTTTTCCGCTTCTGCCGGATTGCCGCTGAGCATGGCCAGGCCGATCTCGCCCTCTTTGGCCGCCGACAGCATGATCAAGCCTTCGCTGGCTTCGGCCACCCACTCGCGCTCGATGATGACCGAGCCATTGCGCTGGCCGTCGATGAAGCCGCGGGAAATCAGTTCGGTGAGGTTGCGATAGCCGACAGCGTTCATCACCAGCAGGCTGATCCGGCTCAGGGCGTTGTCCGGATCCTTGTTCGACAACCACAGGTCGGCACCGCAGATCGGCTTGATGCCTGCGCCCATGGCGGCTTTATAGAATTTGACCAGGGAACACATGTTGTTCTGGTCGGTGACCGCGACGGCAGGCATGTTCATGCCGACCAGGGTCTTGACCAGCGGTTTGATCCGCACCAGACCGTCGACCAGGGAATATTCAGTGTGCAGGCGTAGATGAACGAATGAAGCCGGCATAGTGATCCTGTCTAGAAACGTGAAGACAACAAGGCCCGGATTGTACCGGGCCTTGAGTAAAACATCAGCCTCGCGACTAACTCTCGATCAGGTTTTCGCGAGCCTCGTAAGCCAGGCGCACCGGGGCGAAAGAACGACGGTGAATCGGCGTTGGCCCCAATCGGGCCAGAGCTTCCAGATGAACGGGGGTCGGGTAGCCTTTGTGGCCGCCGATCCCGTAACCCGGGTAAATCAGTTCGAAAGCGGCCATTTCACGGTCACGGCTGACCTTGGCCAGAATCGACGCCGCAGCGATAGCCGGCACCTTGCCGTCGCCCTGCACCACCGCTTCGGCGCGCATGGACAGTTTCGGGCAGCGGTTGCCGTCGATCATCGCCAGTTTCGGCTGGATGTGCAGCCCTTCGATCGCGCGCTGCATGGCCAACATGGTGGCATGCAGAATATTCAGCTCATCGATTTCTTCAACTTCGGCCCGGGCGATGCACCAGCTCAGGGCTTTTTCGCAAATTTCGTCGTAGAGCTTTTCGCGGCGGGCTTCGGTGAGTTTCTTCGAGTCGTTCAGACCAAGAATCGGCCGATTCGGATCGAGAATTACCGCAGCCGTGACCACGGCGCCGCAGAGCGGGCCGCGACCGACTTCGTCGACACCGGCAACCAGATCTTCCACTTCAGCGACCAAGGTGAAATCCAGCCCCATTTGCATGCTTGTTTTACTCATTGTACTGGGCCAATCAGTTTCAGCACGGCATCTGCCGCCTGGTTGGAGGCATCCAGACGCAAGGTCCGGTGGATTTCGTCGAAGCCACGGGTCTGTTCTTCGCCACCCTCGATCAACGGTGACAAGGTCTGGGCCAGGGCTTCGACCGTTGCGTCGTCTTGCAGCAACTCGGGCACCAAAAGGCGTTGGGCCAGCAAGTTCGGCAACGAGATGTAGGGGCTTTTCACCATGCGCTTGAGAATCCAGAACGTCAGCGGCGCCAGGCGATAAGCGACCACCATCGGCCGCTTGTACAACAGCGCTTCAAGGGTCGCCGTGCCGGAGGCAATCAACACGGCGTCGCAGGCGGCAAGGGCCAGATGGGATTTGCCATCGAGCAGGGTCAGCGGCAGATCGCGACCGGCCAGCAACTCTTCAAGCTGCGCGCGGCGTTCCGGGCTGGCGCAAGGCATGACGAACCGAACGCCGGGGCGCAAGGCCCGCAGGCGTTGGGCGGTATCGAGGAACAACGCACCGAGACGGCCGACTTCGCCGCCACGACTGCCCGGCATCAACGCAACCAGCGGTCCGTCCGGCAAGCCGAGTTCGGCCCGAGCGGCGGCGCGATCGGCTTCAAGCGGGATCGCATCAGCCAGGGAATGCCCGACAAACCGCACCGGCACGCCCTTTTCTTCGTAGAACTTCGCTTCGAATGGAAACAGCGTCAGCATCAGGTCGCAGCCTTCGCGAATCTTCAGCACCCGCTTCTGCCGCCACGCCCACACCGACGGGCTGACGTAATGCACGGTCTTGATCCCGGCCTGACGCAGCTTGAGTTCGATAGTTAGGTTGAAGTCCGGGGCATCGATGCCGATAAATGCGTCCGGCTTTTCGGCGATCAGGTGGGCGATCAGCTTTTTGCGACGAGCCATCAGTTCACGCAATCGACCCAGCACTTCCACCAGGCCCATGACCGAAAGACGTTCCATCGGGAAATACGAAGTCAGGCCTTCGGCCTGCATCAGCGGACCACCGACACCGATGAACTCCACTGCCGGATGCTGAGCCTTGAGTGCGCGCATGATGCCCGCGCCCAGAATGTCACCGGAAGCCTCACCCGCCACCAGCGCAATACGCAGATTAGCCATGATTAACGTGTGATGCCGCGGGTCGAAGACTGGATGGAATCACGGAACACCGCGACTTCCGGGAACTGGTCCGAAGGTTCGGCCAACTCGGTGAGTGCCTGCTCAACCGTCAGGCCTTGGCGGTAAACCACCTTATAGGCACGACGCAGGGCGTGGATCGCGTCTTCGCTGAAACCACGACGGCGCATGCCTTCGAAGTTCATGCTACGGGCTTCGGCCGGGTTGCCGAACACCGTGACGTAGGCTGGAACGTCCTTGCCAATGGCGGTACCCATGCCGGAAAAGCTGTGGGCGCCGATGTGGCAATACTGGTGAACCAGGGTAAAGCCGGACAGGATCGCCCAGTCTTCAACGTGCACATGGCCAGCCAACGCAGTGTTGTTGACGAGGATGCAGTGGTTACCGATGACACTGTCGTGGCCGATGTGGGCATAGGCCATGATCAGGTTGTGATCGCCCAGGGTCGTTTCCGAACGGTCCTGAACCGTGCCACGGTGAATCGTCACGCCTTCACGGATGATGTTGTGGTCACCGATGACCAGGCGGGTTTCTTCGCCTTTGTATTTCAGATCGGGCGTGTCCTCACCTACCGAGGAAAACTGGTAGATGCGGTTGTGCTTACCGATTCGGGTCGGGCCCTTGAGAATCACATGCGGCCCGATCACTGTCCCCTCGCCGATTTCCACACCTGCGCCGACGATCGACCATGGGCCGACCTCGACACCTTCAGCCAGAACGGCCGTCGGATCGATGATTGCGCGAGGGTCAATCAAACTCATAGTTTGCGTTCCGCGCAGATGATTTCAGCGGAGCAGACTGGCTTGCCATCGACCGAAGCCTGGCACTCGAACTTCCAGATCTGACGCTTGCAGCTGATGAAACGGGCTTCGAGGATCAATTGATCGCCTGGAGTGACGGGCTGGCGAAAACGCAGCTTGTCGGAGCCGACGAAGTAGTAGAGCGTGCCGTCGGCAGGCTTCACGTCGAGCATTTTGAAACCAAGGATACCGGCAGCCTGAGCCATCGCTTCGATGATCAGTACGCCCGGCATGATTGGATGCGCGGGGAAGTGACCATTGAAGAACGGTTCGTTGATGCTGACATTCTTGTAGGCGCGAATGCGCTTGCCTTCCACATCCAGATCCACGACCCGATCCACCAGCAGGAACGGGTAACGGTGAGGCAGGTATTCGCGAATCTCGTTGATGTCCATCATTTCGGGGGGAAGCCTATGTAAAGATTGGGAGCGCGCGACTGACGCGCACCCCTCTAGCAAATCAAGGAGGCAGTCTAGCGGCTGTGCACACTTGATATGGAAATGGTATCAGCCATCTGATGAAGCATTACCGTCAGGGGTCACGTCCCCTACACGCTTTTCCAGCTGTCGCAGACGTCGCGCGATGTCATCGAGCTGACGGATACGGGCCGCGCTTTTGCGCCATTCGGCGGCTGGTTGCATCGCCGTACCGGAAGAATAGGAACCCTTTTCGGTAATCGAATGGGTCACCATGGTCATCCCGGTGATAAAAACGTTGTCGCAAATTTCGATATGCCCCACCAGCCCAACGCCCCCGGCGAGCATGCAATGCTTGCCGATTTTGGTGCTGCCGGAGATCCCCACACACGCGGCCATGGCGGTGTGATCACCAACCTGTACGTTGTGGGCGATCTGAATCTGATTGTCGAGCTTCACACCGTTACCCAGTACGGTATCGGCCAGCGCACCGCGATCGATAGCGGTATTCACGCCAATCTCCACATCATCACCGACCAATACACCGCCGATCTGGGCGATTTTCTGCCAGACACCTTTCTCGTTGGCAAAGCCGAAGCCTTCGCCACCCAGCACGGCACCGGACTGAATCACTACCCGCTTGCCGATGCGCACGTCGTGGTACAGCGTGACCCGCGGGGCCAGCCAGCCGCCTTCGCCGATTTCGCTACGGGCACCGATGAAGCAATGCGCCCCCACGGTCACACCGGCAGCAATACGCGCGCCGCTTTCGATCACCGCAAAGGCACCGATGCTCGCAGCCGGATCAACCACTGCGTCCGCGGCCACTACCGCTGTCGGATGAATACCGGCCGGCGCCTTGGGCTTGGGATCGAACAGATGGGAAATACGCGCATAGGCCAGATACGGATCAGGCACCACCAGCGCATTACCGGCATAACCTTCAGCGTCAGCGGCCTTCAGCAACAGCGCTGCAGCCCGGCAGTCCGCCAGGTATTTTCGGTATTGGGGGTTTGCGAGAAAGCTCAACTGAGCTGGGCCAGCCTCTTGCAAAGTGGCTAGCCCAGTAATTTCTTTCTCCGGGTCGCCACGTAGCGTGGCGCCGAGGAACTCGGCCAACTGGCCGAGCTTTATAGTCGCTGTCATGGATTACTTCAGCTGATTCATGCGCTCGATAACCTGGCGAGTGATGTCGTACTGAGGTTTGACATCAATCACTGCGCCACGCTCGAAGACCAGGTCAAAAGCACCTTTCTTGATGACTTCTTCCACAGCGCTGTCCAGTTTCGGCTTGAGCTGCTTCAGCATTTCACGGTCGGCAACGGCTTTGGCTTCGTTCAGCTCCTTGGACTGGAACTGGAAGTCGCGGGCCTTTTGCTTGAACTCGAGCTCAAGGCGTTCACGCTCGCCTTGCTGCATCTTGTCGCCGCCAGCCATCAGACGGTCCTGGATGCCTTTGGCGCTGCTTTCCAGCGTCTTGAGCTTGGACAGTTGCGGACCAAACTTTTTCTCGGCGTCCACGGCGTATTTCTTGGCCGCGTCGGATTCCAGCAGGGCCATCTGATAGTTCAGAACGGCGATTTTCATGTCGGCAAAAGCCGGACCTGCTACCAGTACGGTCGCCAGGAGAACCAATTGAGTCAACTTACGCACGATGTACTCCTACAAAATCCATTGTCGTTATTTTGGGGCAGACGCTTAGAACGTCTGGCCGAGAGAGAATTGGAACACTTGAGTCTCAGCGTCATCCGGTTTCTTGATCGGCATGGCCAACGCGAAGCTCAGAGGACCCAGTGCGGTGACCCAGGTCACACCCACACCGACAGAGCTCGCAACGTTGCTCAAGCTGATGTCGTTGCACTCTGTTTGAGAGGTCGAACCGACATTGGCGTTTGTCGTTTTGTCGCACTTGGAATCGAATACGTTACCCACGTCCCAGAATACCGAAGTACGCAGGGAACGCTGATCCTTGACGAATGGCAACGGGAACAGCAACTCGACACCACCCTGGATCAGAACGTTACCACCGAACGGCAGCGGATCCTGGTCCGGGTCGGCGAGTGTACCGGCGTTACCCGTTACAGCCTGACCACGGCTAGGTGTACTGCGCGGCCCCAGGGTACTGTCCTTAAAGCCACGAACCGAGTTGAAACCACCAGCATAGTAGTTTTCATAGAACGGCAAGCCGTCGGTCGAACCGTAACCGTCGCCGTAGCCCAGTTCGGTGTGAAGACGAACGGTGTAGTTTTCGGTGATTGGCTGGAACAGCTGACCACGGTAATCCAGTTTAAAGAACGACAGGTCGCTACCCGGCGTCGTGGTTTCCAGAGTCAGACTCTGGGAATGGCCACGGGTCGCCAGCACACCTTTGTTCAAAGTCGACTCGGACCACCCGGCCGACGCTTTGAAGTTCAGGTAGCTGTCGCCTTCACGGTTAACGAAGTCGAAAATCTCGTCAACGGTGTACTGACCGGTCTTGATCTTGTCCTGTTGCGCGCTCAGGCCAAAGGTCAGTCGCGACGTCTCGCTGATCGGGTAGCCGACGTTGACGCCAGCACCCAGGCTGTCTACGGCATAGCTGGCTACGTCGACATCAAGGTCTTTGTAGTCAGTGGTGCGATAGAAAGCGTTGTAGCCCAGGCTCACGCCATCTGCAGTCCAGTACGGGTCGACATAACCGAAGTTATAACGGCTCTGGTATTCACTGCGGGTCAAACCGATGCTGACCTTGTTACCGGTACCCAGGAAGTTGTTCTGGGTGATCGAACCACCGAGGATCAGACCGGCGCTCTGAGCGAAACCGACGCTGGCGGTAATGGAACCGGAAGCCTGTTCTTCAACGCTGTAGTTCACGTCAACCTGGTCGTCGACACCCGGTACAGCCGGGGTTTCGACGTTGACTTCTTTAAAGAAGCCCAGACGCTCAAGACGGGTCTTGGATTGGTCGATCAGGTAGGTCGAAGCCCAGCCGCCCTCCATCTGACGCATTTCACGGCGTAACACTTCGTCTTCGGACTTGGTATTGCCACGGAAGTTGATGCGGTTGACGTAAGCACGCTTGCCCGGATCGACGGCAAAAGTGATGTCGACCGTGTGGTCTTCATCGTTCGGCTGAGGCACGCCGCTGACGTTGGCGAAGGTGTAACCCTCGTTACCCAGGCGACGTGTGATCAGCTCGGACGTGGTGGTCATCAGCTTGCGCGAGAATACCTGGCCTTTCTGAACCAGCAGCAGGGACTTGACCTGGTCCTCAGGGACTTTCAGGTCGCCGCTCAGCTTGACGTCACGAACGGTGTACTTCTCGCCTTCGTTGACGTTGACGGTGATGTAGACGTGTTTCTTGTCTGGAGTAATGGACACCTGGGTCGAAGCGATATCCATGTTGATATAGCCACGGTCCAGGTAGTAGGAGCGCAGACGCTCCAGGTCACCGGACAGTTTTTCACGGGCGTACTTGTCATCGTTCTTGAAGAACGACAGCCAGTTGGTAGTCTTCAATTCAAACAGGTCGATCAGGTCTTCGTCAGGGAAGACCGTGTTACCCACCACGTTGATGTGCTGGATTGCCGCAACGGTGCCTTCGTTGATGTTGACCTTCAGGCCGACGCGGTTACGCGGCTGCGGCACCACTTCGGTGTCGACGGTGGCGGAGTAGCGACCCTGGGCGACATATTGGCGCTGCAGTTCGTTACGCACACCTTCGAGGGTGGCACGCTGGAAGATCTCGCCTTCGGCCAGACCGGATTGTTTGAGTCCCTTCATCAGGTCTTCAGTAGAGATCGCCTTGTTACCTTCGATCTCGATACTGGCGACTGACGGGCGCTCGACTACCGTGATGACAAGGACGTTGCCATCGCGGCCCAGCTGGATATCTTGAAAGAACCCGGTTTTGAACAGCGCACGAGTGGATTCCACCAGGCGACGATCATCCGCCTGTTCACCGACGTTTAACGGCAAAGCACCAAAGACGCTACCCGCGGAGACCCGCTGGAGGCCATTGACGCGAATATCAGAGATAGTGAAGGACTCGGCGTGAACTTCGGCGATCATCAATACGGTGAGAACCGCAGTTAGCAGCAGACGTTTCATGAAGTCCTTTCTTATTCCAACTGGCAATAAACAAACTGCCGCAAAATGCGGCAGATTCGCAATTCAGCGAAGTGTTACAGACGGCCCAAATCATTGACCAGAGCAAGCAACATCACCCCGACCACCAAACTGATACCGATCTGTATCCCCCAACCCTGCACCCGATCCGACAAGGGACGACCACGCGCCCACTCGATCAGATAAAACAACAAATGTCCCCCATCCAGTACAGGAATGGGCAACAAATTCAGAACCCCCAGGCTAATACTCAGATAAGCAAGGAAATTCAGGAAATCAGCGACACCCGACTGGGCAGAAGCGCCCGCCACTTTAGCAATGGTTATCGGTCCACTCAAGTTTTTTACCGAGAGCTCGCCGAACAACATTTTCTTTAGCGAATCGAGGGTCAGCACGCTCATGGTCCAGGTGCGTCGTGCACCCTCGCCAATTGCGGCCACAGGGCCATAACTGACCTCGCGAATCATCTCTGGTGGCCAATCAACCGCTTTCACCCCCGCGCCCAGATAACCGGTGGGCGCCTTGCTTTCGCCGCGAGCGGCCAAGGTCACAGGGACGTCGATTTGAGCACCATCACGCTCAACGCGCAGCATGATTTTGGTATCCGGATGCATACGGACCGTGTCGACCACCTGCTGCCAGTCATCAAGTGACTTGCCATCAAGGGCCAACAGCCGATCACCGGTCTTCAGGCCCGCTGCCTGTGCCGGCCCTTTCGAATCAAGTTCAGCCAGGACGGGCGGCAACGCCGGACGCCAAGGGCGAATACCCAGCGAACGAATCGGATCCGGTTCGTCAGCCCCCTTGAGCCATTTATCCAGCATCAGCTCACGGGGTGAATCCGCCGTGGAGCCCTGCTCACGCACCAGCAATTGAATAGAACCGCTCTCGCCAAGACGACGGATCAGCTGCAGATTCACTGCGGCCCAGCCAGAAGTTGGCTCGCCATCGATGGCAATAATTTCCTGACCAGCACCCAGACCGGCCTTGGCGGCGATACTGCCGGACTCGACCGCACCGATGACCGGCCGCACCTGCTCGCTGCCGAGCATGGCCAATACCCAGAAAAAAACCATTGCCAATAAAAAGTTGGCGATCGGTCCGGCAGCCACGATAGCAATGCGCTGGCGGACCGATTTGCGATTGAAGGATTGATCGAGCTGATCGGCTGGCACATCACCTTCGCGCTCGTCGAGCATCTTCACGTAGCCGCCCAACGGAATGGCAGCCACCACGAACTCGGTGCCTTTCTTGTCGTGCCAGCGCAGCAGCGGCATGCCGAAGCCTACGGAGAAACGCAGCACTTTGACCCCACAGCGACGTGCGACCCAGAAATGGCCAAACTCGTGGAAGGTGACCAGCACGCCCAGTGCAACCAGGGTGCCGACAATCATATAGAGCGCGCTCATCTACTTTCTCCGCAATCCTGTCCAATGCCGCATGGGTCAACGTATTGCGGCACTTACCGCCCGTGACGACTCAACCATTGTTCGGCGAGTACCCGCGCTTTCGCGTCGGCGATAAACACCGCCTCGAGATCATCCACCGCAACGACCGGCTCAAGGTTTAACACTTCCTCGATGATACTCGCGATTTCCGGGTAGCGAACCCGCTCGTCGAGAAACGCCGCGACAGCCACTTCATTCGCCGCATTGAGCATGGCCGGCGCGCTATTGCCGGCTTCGGCAGCCTGACGCGCAAGGCGCAGGCAAGGGAAACGCTCTTCATCGGGCGCCTGGAAGTCCAGTCGCGCGATGGCAAACAGATCCAGTGGCGCCACACCAGAATCGATGCGCTCTGGCCAGGCCAGGGCGTTGGCGATCGGCGTGCGCATGTCAGGATTGCCCAACTGGGCCAGTACCGAGCCATCGATATAGTCGACCAGCGAATGAATCACGCTCTGAGGATGAATCACCACTTCGACCTGGGATGGCTTGGCGTCGAACAGCCAGCAGGCCTCGATCAACTCGAGCCCTTTGTTCATCATGCTGGCCGAATCAACCGAAATCTTACGCCCCATGGACCAGTTCGGATGAGCGCACGCTTGCTCAGGGGAAACATGCACCAGTTCGGCCATCGGTGTCTGTCGGAACGGACCACCAGAAGCAGTCAGCAGAATCCGACGCACGCCCACCGCGCCAAGTCCGCGGGCGAAATCCTGTGGCATGCATTGAAAAATCGCGTTGTGCTCGCTATCGATCGGCAGCAGCACTGAACCGCTTTTGCGCACGGCCTGCATGAACAGCGCACCCGACATGACCAGCGCTTCTTTGTTGGCCAGCAGAATCTTCTTGCCCGCCTCGACTGCCGCCAGGGTCGGACGCAAGCCCGCCGCGCCGACGATGGCCGCCATGACCGCATCGACCTCAGGGTCGGAAGCCACCTGACACAGCCCCTCCTCCCCAACCAGCACGCGGGTCGAGAGGCCTGCGGCGCGCAAGTCGACCTGCAAGGCTCGGGCTGCGCCCGCTTCCGGCACGACGGCAAACTGCGGCGTATGACGTACGCACAAAGCCAGCAGCTCATTCAGGCGAGTAAAACCGCTCAAGGCGAACACCTGATAACGCTCGGGATGGCGAGCGATCACGTCCAGGGTGCTCAGACCGATAGAACCGGTCGCCCCCAGAACGGTAATTTGTTGTGGGCGGCTCACGGTGCAGCCATCCACAACAACACGGCAAAGACCGGGATCGCGGCCGTCAGGCTGTCGATGCGATCCAGCACCCCGCCGTGGCCCGGCAGCAAGTTACTGCTGTCCTTGATCCCCGATTGACGCTTGAACATGCTCTCGGTGAGGTCGCCCACGACCGAGATGAAAACGATCACTGCCGCACCGATCAGGCCCATCAGCATTTGCACGAAACTCCAGTCGCGCACAAAACCAACGATCGCCGTGATCACCAGACTCAACAGCAAGCCGCCGTACACACCTTCCCAGCTCTTGCCAGGACTGACCTGCGGCGCCAGCTTGCGCTTGCCAAAGGCCCGGCCGGAAAAATACGCGCCGATATCGGCACCCCAGACCAGGACCATCACCGCCATGATCAACCAGTTACCCAAAGGTTGCTGCTTGATCTGGACCAGACCCTGCCACGCCGGCAGCAGGATCAGCAAACCGATCACCAGCTTGCAGGCGGCGCTGGACCAGTGCTCGCTGGAACGCGGGTATGTCAGCACCAGATACGTCGCCACAGCCCACCAGAGCACCGAAGCGCCCAATACCCAGGGCGCGAGCCCCGGCAGGATGTGCATGACAAATAACATCAAGGCGACCACAACCGCGTAGGCCACGCGAATCGGCTGGGCGTTGAAGCCTGCCAGGCGAGCCCATTCCCACGCGCCGAGGGTCACGACCAGCCCGATGAACAGCGCAAAGCCTGTGCCTTCGAGCAGGAAAAACCCGCACAAAGCGATCGGCAGCAGGATCAGCGCGGTGATGATTCGTTGTTTGAGCATTAAACCCGGGCTCCAGCCTCGACCTGCTCGCTCGTTTTACCGAAGCGACGCTGGCGAGAAGCGAAATCGGCCAGCGCGTTACGCATGGCGTCGTGTTTGAAGTCCGGCCAGAACAGGTCGGAGAAGTACAACTCGGCATAAGCCAGTTGCCAGAGCAGGAAGTTACTGATGCGGTGCTCGCCACCGGTGCGGATGCACAAGTCTGGCAACGGCAGATCGCCGGTGGCCAGACAGGTCTGCAACAGCTCCGGAGTGATGTCCTCCGGACGCAGGTGCCCGGCCTGAACCTCCCGCGCCAGACGCTGCGCGGCTTGCGCGATGTCCCATTGGCCGCCGTAGTTGGCGGCAATCTGCAGGACAAAGCGGTTGGCACCAGCAGTCATCGCCTCGGCTTCACGCATGGCCACTTGAAGCTCGGGATGAAAGCGCGAACGATCACCGATGATGCGCAGACTGATGTTGTTGTCATTGAGGCGCTTGGCCTCGCGACGCAACGCCTTGAAGAACAGATCCATCAAGGCACTGACTTCATCGGCCGGGCGCTGCCAGTTCTCACTGGAGAAGGCGAACAGGGTCAATACCTCGACCCCGGCCTCGGCACACACCTCAATCACTGCGCGAACTGCATCCACGCCCGCTTTATGCCCGGCGACACCCGGCATAAAGCGTTTTTTCGCCCAGCGATTATTACCATCCATGATGATCGCGACATGGCGCGGCACCGCGGACGGCGCAGTCTGCTTAGTCTTTTCCATGAAAACGCGACCCTTATACGGCCATCAGGTCTTTTTCTTTCTGTGCCAGATGTGCGTCGATTTCAGCCACATACTTCTTGGTCAAATCGTCGATCTCGCCAGTGGCGCGACGCTCTTCGTCTTCGCTGATTTCTTTTTCCTTGACCAGATCCTTCAGCGAGCTGTTGGCATCGCGACGGATGTTGCGCACGGCAACACGGGCATCTTCAGCGACGTCACGAGCCTGCTTGGTGAAGCCCTTGCGGGTTTCTTCAGTCAGGGCCGGCATGGAGATCAGCAACAACTCGCCCAGGTTGGTCGGGTTGAGGTTCAGACCCGCACTACCGATGGCCTTGTCGACGGCACCCAGCATGTTGCGCTCAAAGGCCACGACTTGCAGGGTACGGGCGTCTTTGACGGTGATGTTCGCCACCTGCTTGATCGGGGTGTCGGAACCGTAATACGGCACCATCACGCCTTCAAGAATGCTTGGGTGCGCCTGGCCGGTACGAATACGGCCGAAGTTGTGCAGCAGCGATTCCACGGATTTTTTCATGCGCTCTTGAGCGTCTTTCTTGATTTCATTGATCATTGTTGGCCTTCCTCGATCAGGGTCCCTTCAGCGCCGCCATGCACGATGTTCAGCAGGGCGCCGGGCTTGTTCATGTTAAAGACGCGCAACGGCATCTTGTGGTCGCGGCACAGGCAAATGGCCGTCAAATCCATCACGCCCAGCTTGCGATCCAGCACTTCATCGTAAGTCAGATGATCGAACTTCTCGGCATGCGGGTCTTTGAATGGGTCAGCGGTGTAGACGCCATCGACCTTGGTCGCCTTGAGCACGACATCGGCGTCGATTTCGATTGCTCGCAAGCAGGCTGCCGAATCCGTAGTGAAGAACGGATTCCCGGTACCGGCGGCGAAAATCACCACTTCCTTGGCGTTCAGGTGACGCATGGCTTTGCGACGATCGTAGTGATCAGTCACGCCTACCATGGAAATGGCCGACATCACGATGGCCGAGATATTGGCACGTTCCAGCGCATCGCGCATGGCCAAGGCGTTCATCACAGTGGCCAGCATGCCCATGTGGTCGCCCGTTACCCGATCCATGCCGGCCGCGCTCAGCGCTGCACCGCGGAACAGGTTGCCACCGCCGATCACCAGACCGACCTGAACACCGATGCCGACCAGTTGGCCGACTTCAAGCGCCATGCGATCCAGAACTTTCGGATCGATCCCGAACTCTTCCGAGCCCATCAGGGCCTCGCCGCTAAGCTTGAGTAGAATGCGTTTATAGCGAGCCTGATAACCACTGCCCTGCTGAGCCATTGCGAATCTCTCCTGCGGCGTATTTTTAAAAATTCTTTGCGAGCTGTTTACAGCTGGCGTTCACTCTAGCTTGGCGCTACTTCAGCGCCATCGGAACATGGCTTTGTAAGCCAGTTCCAAAGGGAAACCAATAAAAATTGGTGCCCCATCTGAAAAGAGGCTGCGCGCGTAAGCGGGCAGCCTCTTCAGGGCGACAGTTAAAAACCGTCTTATTGCTTGGCGGCAGCCAGCTGGGCAGCAACTTCTTCAGCGAAGTTGTCGACCGGCTTCTCGATGCCTTCGCCTACTTTGAAGTAGGTGAAAGAAACGATTTCAGCACCGGCTTTCTTGGCCAGTTCGCCGACCTTGATTTCAGGGTTCTTGACGAACGCCTGCTCAACCAGGCTCGCTTCAGCCAGGAACTTGCTGATACGGCCTTTGACCATGTTTTCAACGATGTTTTCTGGCTTGCCAGCGATCTTGTCAGCGTTGAGAGTCAGGAAAACGCCTTTTTCGCGCTCGACCGCTTCAGCGGAAACTTCCGATGGCAGCAGGAATTCAGGGTTGGTGGCCGCTACGTGCATGGCGATGTCTTTGGCCAGCTCAACGGTGCCGCCTTTGAGAACAACCGCAACACCGATCTTGTTGCCGTGCAGGTAACCACCAACAACATCACCTTCAACGCGAGCCAGGCGACGGATGTTGACGTTTTCGCCAACCTTGCCGACCAGAACCAGGCGATCGGCTTCTTGAGCTTCGATCAGCGGAGCGACATCAGTCAGCTTGTCAGCGAACGCTTTTTCAACGCTGGAAGCAACAAATGCCTTGAAGTCGTCTTGCAGGGCCAGGAAGTCAGTCTGCGAGTTAACTTCCAACAGAACGGCGGTTTTACCGTCTTCTTTAAGAGCGATAGCGCCTTCAGCAGCTACGTTGCCTGCTTTCTTGGCAGCCTTGATGGCGCCGGAAGCACGCATGTCATCAATGGCTTTTTCGATGTCGCCGCCGGCCTTGGTCAAGGCCTTTTTGCAATCCATCATGCCTTCGCCGGTACGCTCACGCAGTTCTTTAACCAACGCTGCAGTAATCTCTGCCATTTCAAAATCCTCTTGGATAGGTTTTCAACCATTCCACCCGATCAAACGGGCGATCAATTCTTCCCGACCCCATTTGTTAGCGGCTGCACGTTACAAAGGCTGTAGCTGCGCTGCCCACAAACGGTTTTCGAGGTGGCAAAAAGGGGGCCAAGCCCCCTTTTTGCTTACTGAGTCAACGCCAGGGCGTCAATTACTCAGCTGCAGCCGCCGGAGCTTCTTCAACGAACTGCTCGGTGCCGCCAGCAACGTGGTTGCGACCGCGGATGACTGCGTCAGCCATCGAACCCATGTACAACTGGATAGCGCGGATTGCGTCATCGTTGCCTGGGATGATGTAGTCAACGCCTTCCGGGCTGCTGTTGGTATCGACTACGCCGATAACCGGGATGCCCAGCTTGTTGGCTTCGGTGATCGCGATGCGCTCGTGATCAACGTCGATAACGAACAGAGCGTCTGGCAGACCGCCCATGTCCTTGATACCACCCAGGGAACGATCGAGCTTCTCAAGATCGCGAGTGCGCATCAGCGCTTCTTTCTTGGTCAGCTTGGCGAAAGTACCGTCTTCGGCTTGCACTTCAAGGTCACGCAGACGCTTGATGGAAGCACGGATGGTTTTGAAGTTGGTCAGCATGCCGCCCAACCAGCGGTGATCGACGTACGGCGAACCGCAACGTGCTGCTTCTTCAGCAACGATCTTGCCAGCGGAACGCTTGGTGCCGACGAACAGGATCTTGTTTTTGCCCTGGGCCAGACGCTCTACGAAAGTCAGAGCTTCGTTGAACATTGGCAGGGTTTTTTCAAGGTTGATAATGTGAATCTTGTTACGCGCGCCGAAAATGTACTTACCCATTTTCGGGTTCCAGTAACGGGTCTGGTGACCGAAGTGCACACCGGCCTTCAGCATATCGCGCATGTTGACTTGGGACATGATAGTTCCTTAATAAGTCGGGTTTGGCCTCCACGTATCCCAATGACCAACCAGCAGCATCAGCTGAAGGCACCCAGGTCATCGTGTCGACACGTGTGTGGATTTAAGCCTTTCGGGGTATCCCCGGAAAGCGGCGCATTTTATATCACAGGGATGCAAAAAACGGAACCCGGATTCTCAATTCCTGATGCGTGACTTCAACCGCGCACTTGGAATCGCCCAAGAATGCGCCAATCTATAGAGAGAAGCGATGCACAGAGGCTCAGATTTGCGCTGATCGTCTGTTAGAATTGCGTTTTTCAGGGCCGCGAAGATCGAACGCGCAATGCCCATTTCGTTTTAGCAAGCGCCATTGAGCGCAGAGAGAGCCTGTATGACCGTCACCCTCAAAACCCCCGAGGACATCGCAAAGATGCGTGTCGCCGGCAAACTGGCCGCCGATGTGCTGGAAATGATTGCCGAACATGTCAAGCCGGGGATCACCACCGAAGAGCTGGACCGCATCTGCCACGACTACATCGTCAACGAGCAGAAAGCCATCCCTGCCCCGCTCAACTACAAAGGCTACCCGAAGTCGATCTGCACCTCGATCAACCACGTGGTCTGCCACGGCATCCCGAACGAGAAGCCGCTGAAGGATGGCGACACCCTGAACATCGACGTCACCGTCATCAAGGACGGTTTCCACGGCGACACCAGCCGCATGTTCCACGTCGGCAGCGTGCCGGTCTGGGCCGAGCGCCTGTCGCAAGTGACTCAGGAATGCATGTACAAGGCCATCGAGATCGTCAAACCCGGCTGCCGCCTGGGCGACATCGGTGAAATCATCCAGAAACACGCTGAAAAGAACGGTTTCTCGGTGGTTCGCGAGTTTTGCGGCCATGGCATCGGCAAGGTGTTTCACGAAGAGCCGCAAATCCTGCATTACGGCCGCGCTGGCACCGGCATGGAGCTGAAAGCGGGCATGACCTTCACCATCGAGCCGATGATTAACCAGGGCAAGGCTGACACCAAGGTATTGGGCGACGGCTGGACCGCGATCACCAAGGACCGCAAGTTGTCGGCCCAGTGGGAGCACACCCTGCTGGTGACCGAGACCGGTTACGAGATCTTCACCTTGCGCGCCGATGACACCATCCCGCGCGTTTCGGCCTGATCCGAACCCAGGCAGCTCCCAGCCTTATAGATAGATAGGAAAGCCAATCGATGCCGCAGGTGGATCCCGAACTCTTCGACCGCGGCCAGTTCCAGGCTGAACTGGCCCTGAAGGCAAGCCCGATCGCGGCCTTCAAGAAGGCGATCCGCCAGGCCCGCGAGGTGCTCGACGAGCGCTTTCGCAGCGGCCGGGACATTCGCCGGCTGATCGAGGATCGCGCCTGGTTCGTCGATAACATCCTGCAAAAGGCCTGGGAGCAGTTCAACTGGAGCGAAGACGCCGACATCGCGCTGGTCGCGGTCGGTGGCTACGGTCGCGGTGAGTTGCACCCTTATTCCGACATCGACCTGCTGATCCTGCTGGACAGCGCCGATCACGAAGTTTTCCGCGATTCCATCGAGCGTTTTCTGACGCTGTTGTGGGACATCGGCCTGGAAGTCGGCCAGAGCGTTCGCTCGGTGGACGAATGCGCCATTGAAGCCCGCGCCGACCTGACGGTGGTCACCAACCTGATGGAAAGCCGCACCATCTGCGGTCCCGAGCGCTTGCGCCAGCGCATGCTTGACGTCACCAGCACCGCGCACATGTGGCCGAGCAAGGAGTTCTTCCTGGCCAAGCGTGCCGAGCAAAAGGCCCGTCACCACAAATACAACGACACCGAATACAACCTGGAACCCAACGTCAAAGGTTCGCCCGGCGGCCTGCGGGACATTCAGACGATTCTGTGGGTGGCCCGTCGCGAATACGGCACCCTGAACCTGCGAGCACTGGCCGGCGAAGGCTTTCTGGTCGAAAGCGAAAACGCCCTGCTCGCCTCGTCCCAGGAGTTTTTGTGGAAGGTCCGGTACGCGCTGCACATGCTCGCCGGTCGTTCCGAAGACCGCTTGCTGTTCGACCACCAGCGCTCGATTGCCGGGCTACTGGGTTTCGAGGGCGATGACGCCAAGCAAGCCATCGAAAACTTCATGCAGCAGTATTACCGGGTGGTCATGAGCATCGCCCAGCTCAGCGACCTGATCATTCAGCACTTCGAAGAAGTCATCCTCGCCCCGGAAGACGAAGCGCCGCCGCAGCCGATCAACTCGCGGTTCCAGCTACACGATGGCTATATCGAAGCGCGCAACGACAACGTGTTCCGTCGCACGCCGTTCGCCATGCTCGAGATCTTCGTGCTGATGGCCCAGCAACCGGAAATCAAAGGCGTGCGCGCCGACACCATTCGTCTGCTGCGCGAGCACCGTCACCTGATCGACGACGATTTCCGCAACGACATTCGCAACACCAGCCTGTTCATCGAGCTGTTCAAGTGCAAGATCGGTATCCACCGCAACCTGCGCCGGATGAACCGCTACGGCATCCTCGGGCGTTACCTGCCGGAGTTCGGCTTCATTGTCGGGCAGATGCAACACGACCTCTTTCATATCTATACGGTCGACGCCCACACCCTGAATCTGATCAAGCACCTGCGCAAGTTGCAGTACACCCAGGTATCGGAAAAATTCCCGCTGGCCAGCAAGCTCATGGCCAAGCTGCCCAAACCCGAGCTGATTTACCTGGCAGGCCTGTACCACGACATCGGCAAAGGCCGGCATGGCGACCACTCGGAAATCGGCGCGGTGGATGCCGAAGCCTTTTGCCAGCGCCACCAATTGCCGGTATGGGACACTCGCCTGATCGTCTGGCTGGTGCAGAACCACCTGGTGATGTCGACCACCGCCCAGCGCAAGGACTTGTCCGACCCGCAGGTGATCCACGATTTCGCCCAGGCCGTCGGTGACGAAACCCGTCTCGACTACCTGTACGTATTGACCGTTGCCGACATCAACGCCACCAACCCGACCCTGTGGAACTCATGGCGCGCCAGCCTCTTGCGCCAGCTCTACACCGAGACCAAGCGCGCCTTGCGACGCGGCCTGGAAAACCCGGTGGACCGCGAAATGCAGATCCGCCAGACTCAGAGCGCCGCCCTGGACATCCTGGTGCGCGGCGGTACCGACCCGGACGATGTCGAACAGCTGTGGTCGCAACTGGGCGATGACTACTTCCTGCGTCACACCGCCGGCGACGTCGCCTGGCACAGTGACGCGATCCTCCAGCAACCGGCCGATGGCGGGCCGCTGGTGCTGATCAAGGAAACCACCCAGCGTGAATTCGAGGGGGGTACGCAGATCTTCATCTACGCACCTGACCAGCATGACTTCTTCGCCGTGACCGTGGCCGCGATGGACCAGCTCAACCTGAACATTCACGACGCCCGGGTCATCACCTCCAGCAGCCAGTTCACCCTCGACACCTATATCGTGCTCGACACTGACGGCGACTCGATCGGTGATAACCCGGCGCGGGTCAAACAGATCCGCGAGGGTCTGACCGAAGCCCTGCGCAACCCGGACGACTACCCGACCATCATCCAGCGCCGCGTGCCGCGTCAGCTCAAGCATTTCGCGTTTGCACCACAGGTGACGATCCACAACGACGCTCAGCGTCCGGTGACGGTGCTGGAACTCAGTGCTCCGGACCGCCCGGGTCTGCTGGCGCGGATCGGCACGATCTTCCTCGAGTTCGACCTGTCGCTGCAGAACGCCAAGATTGCGACCTTGGGCGAACGCGTGGAAGACGTGTTCTTTATCACCGACGCGAACAACCAGCCATTGTCCGACCCGCTGCTGTGTACCCGCTTGCAAGATGCGATCGTTGAACAGCTGACCGTCAGTAACGAACCCGATATCAAATTGTCACGCATCAGTATCTGAACTCACAATTTTCCCCTGTGGGAGCGAGCCTGCTCGCGATAGCGGAGGGTCAGTCAACATCATCGTTTCTGACACACCGCCTTCGCG
>NZ_JASCOM010000082.1:0-23742 GCF_029959925.1 Pseudomonas sp. PS02303 | reverse complement strand
AGGCTTGCCCGCGAAGAGGGCATAACATTCAACACTACAGTTGACTGCCAGATCGTCTTCGCGGGCAAGCCTCGCTCCTACAGGGGACTGTCAGGCGTTTTCGAGCAGGTTGTGCAGCTCGACGAATTGCTGCGTCAACTTGTGCCGTGGGTCGAGGTGAATCAGCGGCGTATTGGCCTGGTGGGATTCGCGCATGCGCACCGAGCTGGTCAGGTACACCGGCAGCACCGGCAATCCTTCGGCGATCAGCTCGTCGAGAATTTGCTGCGGCAGGCTGGCACGGGCCTGGAACTGATTGACCACGATGCCTTCAACCTCCAGGCCTTCGTTGTGGTCGTCCTTCAACTCTTCGATTTCCGCCAGCAGGCCGTACAGCGCCTGGCGCGAGAAGCTGTCGCAATCGAAGGGGATCAGCACCCGGTCAGCGGCGATCAATGCCGATACCGCATAGAAGTTCAGCGCAGGCGGGGTATCAAGGTAGATGCGGTCGTAATCTTCCCCCAGTTCCTCAAGCAATTTGCGCAGCTTGTTGATCTTGTGTTTGGCCTCAAGTTTGGGCTGCAGGTCAGCCAACTCGGCGGTCGCGGTAATGACATGGAGGTTTTCGAACGGCGTTTCGTAGATGTCGACCTTGTTTTTCTTCGAGAACGGTCCAGAGGACAGGGTCTGCTTGAAGAAGTCGGCGATGCCCATCGGGATGTCATCACCGGTAAGGCCTGTCAGGTACTGAGTGGAGTTGGCCTGGGCATCGAGATCCACCAACAGGGTGCGATAACCCTCGCTGGCACTGACCGCCGCCAGATTGCAGGCAATGCTGGATTTGCCCACGCCACCTTTCTGATTGAACACCACGCGCCGCATGTCAAAAACCTCCGTGTATCAAAGAATGACCGAGTGTAGTAGTCCACGACACTGCTTAGCTACCTCGCTGGCATGGGGACTACACAGTCATCGGCAATCTCTTAATAAAAAAGCCGCCAACCCCGCCACTGATTACCGACAGAGCTGACAGACACGCCCACCCCGATGTGGATAATGGCCAAACGACAGCTTTTTCACGGACCAACCAGTACGTTTCACTGAGCAAAATGTAACCATCATTTGCTACACGCCCGTCGCAACGGGATAATGCGCGCCACTCGGCGCTAAGCGCCACGTATGGCCGTTCGTTTTTTTTTTGCGATTCGCCGTGTCAAGAAAGCCCGCAGGGGCGGGATGAATGCCTGTGATCAATTTCAACATCGCCCAATGGCGCGCGTGGGCCCCTGGGCTCGAAAGCGTGGACGATTGGCAGGCCTGGAGCCGACAACCGGTCGTGCTTCAGAGCAGCGATGCCGCCCCCGACGTGTCTTTTCTGCCCGCCATGCAGCGCCGACGGCTCAGTCGCCTGGCGCGGATGGCGTTCAGCGTCGGCTGGCCCCTGGCCGATGGTCGCCAAGACCTACCGCTGGTCTTTATTTCCCGTCATGGCGAAACACCCCGTACCTTCGAGATCCTGAGTGATCTGGCAGCCGGGCAACCCTTGTCGCCAACTCAATTCAGCTTGTCGGTGCACAACGCGGTCATTGGCCTGTGGTCGATCATGCGCGGTGAAACCAGCGAGATGACCGCCCTTGCCGCCGCGGGTGACGGCCTTGAAAACGGCATGCTAGAGGCCGCGGCGCTACTTTCCGAAGGCGCGCCTGCCGTGCTGCTGATCGTCACTGAAGAAATACCGCCCGAAGCCTACTCGGCCTGGATCGACGACGTGCCGTTCCCCTATGCAGTTGGCCTGTTGCTGACACCGGGTACCGACTGGCAGCTGTCCCTGAACAGCACTTCAGATACGTTGTCCAACGCCCACTGGCCCCATGCCCTGAATCTCTTGCGTACCCTGCTCGGCCAGCAGACTACCTGCCAACATGCCTGGAAAAATCGTGTATGGACCTGGCAACGCAACCTGTAAGCGAAAAAAACCGCGACGCCTATTACTGGCGTCTGCTGGCCACTGCCGCAAGCTTCACCCTGTTCGGGTTGGGCGGGCTGTGCCTGCGGCTGGTGGTGTTCCCGTTGCTGGGCTGCCTGCCCGGCGATGCGCAGACCCATCGGTTACGGGCACGGCAAACCGTCAGTCGCTGCTTTTGGTTTTTCGTCCGGTTCATGGCCCGTACCGGGGTACTGACTTACGACATCCAGGGCGCGGAAAAACTCGGTCGCCCGGGACAGATGATCATGGCCAATCACCCGTCGCTGATCGACGTGGTATTTCTGATCGGCCTGGTGCGTCACGCCAACTGCGTGGTCAAAAACAGCCTCTGGGAGAACCCGTTCACCCGCGGCCCGCTACGCCGTACCGACTACATCAGCAACGACGGCAGCATGGACATGCTCGACGCCGCGGCTGACGCACTGAAAAGCGGTCAGACGCTGATCATCTTTCCCGAAGGCACACGCACCCAGCCGGGCGAACCGCCAGCCTTTCATCGGGGGGGCGCGGCAATCGCCCTGCGCGGTGCGAGAATCCTGACCCCGGTGATTATTAAGGTCAGTCCGACCACATTGACCAAGGCCGAACCCTGGTATCGCATCCCGAAACGTCGCGTGCACTTCAGTTTCCGTGTCGGGGCCGATATAGACCCACAAGCCTTTGCTTCATGTGGCCCTGCACCTCAGGCTTCGCGCAAGCTCAACGATTATTTGCACTCTTACTTTATTAAGGAGCTCGCCGAAGATGAGCGATCTACACCGTGAAATCAAAGAACTGATCATCGACGCCCTGGGCCTTGAAGACATCAGCGCACAAGACATCGGCGATGACCAGACGCTGTTCGGCGAAGGCCTGGGCCTGGATTCGGTAGACGCCCTGGAACTCGGCCTGGCCATCCAGAAAAAGTACGGCATCAAAATCGACGCCGACGCCAAGGACACCCGCAATCACTTCAGCAACGTGGCGAGCCTTGCGGCGTTCGTCACCGCAAAACAGGCAGCTTGAGACCGGACCATGCAAACTCGTGATGACATTTTCAACACCCTGCGCGATGCCTTGGTAGAACTCTTCGAGCTGGACCCTGAGCGCGTGAGCCTCGAATCCAACCTGTATCAGGATCTGGAAATCGACAGCATTGACGCCGTCGACCTGATTGATCACATCAAGCGTCAGACCGGCAAGAAAATCGCCGCCGAAGAATTCAAATCGGTGCGCACCGTCAGTGACGTGGTCGAGGCGGTCTACCGTCTGGTTCAACCGGCCGCATGAGTCGACTGATCGGCCTTGGCCTGCTGCTGGCGGGCCTGTTGTACCCCTTTGCGGTGTATTTCGGCATGGAACACTTTGCTCCGTGGCAGTTCGGTCTGCTGCTGGGCAGCCTGTGGCTGGCGCGGGCGCTGCTGGGTGCCCGTCGCCCCGGCAGCCTGTGGATGGCGCTCACTGCGATCGGCTTTTGCCTGTTGCTGGCGCTGTTCGACAGCCCGTTGTTGCTGCGTTGGTATCCGGTGCTGATCAGCGCTTTCATGCTGGGGCTGTTTGGCCTGAGCCTGAAAATCGGGCCGCCGATGGTTGAGCGCCTGGCGCGCCTGCGTGAGCCGCACTTGCCGCCCAAGGCGATTGTTTACACCCGCCAGGTGACCGTCGTCTGGTGTGTGTTTTTCCTCTGTAACGGTTTGCTTGCCGCCGCCTTGACCCTGTGGGCGCCGCTGAGTTGGTGGATGTTGTACACCGGCCTGATTTCCTATGGATTGATGGGCCTGCTGTTTGCCATTGAATGGCTCATACGACAACGGGTACGAGGCCACCCATGAATTGGATATCACTTGAGCAGCTGTTGCTCAAGGCACAGCCGGAGCGTGCCGTTACGGCAGAACCGGCGTTGAATCACGCACAGCTGTGCGAACAGGCGCTAAGCCTGGCAGCCGGCCTGCAATCCCAAGGCGTGCAGCGTATCGCCGTGCACCTTGAAGATGCTGCTGACCTGGCGATTGCCCTGCTCGGCGCCTGGCGTGCCGGGGTCAGTGTGCTGCTGCCTGCCGACCTGCAACCGCAGACTCGCCAACGCTGGTCGAGCGAAGTCGATCTGTGGCTGACCGACCTGGCCGATGACGCGCACCTCACCGACTATCGGCAACCGCCCCTGCCCCACGCCGCACTGGATCTGGACGCCTGTCGCCTGAGCCTGTGCACGTCCGGTTCCAGCGGCGAACCCAAGCGCATCGACAAGACCCTGCGCCAGATAGCCAATGAAGTGCAGGCGCTGGAGCAGCTCTGGGGTGCCGATCTGGGCCAGGCGTGCATCATCGGGAGCGTCGCCGCCCAACACATCTACGGCCTGCTGTTTCGGGTGCTGTGGCCGCTGTGTGCCGGGCGCTCGTTTGTGCGCAAGCAACTGGCCTTCCCGGAAGACTTGCAGCGAGCCAGTCGCGAACACACGGCGTTTGCCTGGGTCGCCAGCCCGGCGCTGCTCAAGCGCATGGGCGACAACCTCGACTGGCCGGCCTTGAGCGCGGTTCGCAGGGTGTTTTCCTCGGGTGGAGCGCTACCGGCCGAGGCTGCGCAAAGCCTCTACGAACGCTTGCAGCAATGGCCGACGGAAATCCTTGGCAGCTCGGAAACCGGTGGCATCGCCTGGCGTCAAGGTCACGATCTCTGGCAGCCGTTTGCTGAAGTCGAACTGAGTCAGGACAGCGAGGGCGCGCTGCTGATCGCCTCTCCCTACTTGCCCGTCGGCCATATTGAACACACCGCTGATGCCGCCAGAATCGCTGCCGACGGCCGATTCGAACTGCTCGGACGGCTGGACCGGATCGTCAAACTGGAAGAAAAACGTATCTCGCTGCCGATGCTGGAAAAGGCGTTGATGGAGCATGACTGGGTCGCAGAAGCACGCCTCGGCGTGGTCCGGGAAAACCGCGCCTCGCTGGGCGCGCTGCTGGTGCTGACCGACGCCGGCCTGCATGCCTTGCGCAATCAGGGCCGACGCACCGTCACGCAAGAATTGCGTCAGCACTTGAGCCAGCACTGCGAAGCCCTGGCCCTGCCAAGACGCTGGCGGTTACTGCGGCAATTGCCCCTGAACGCTCAAGGCAAACTGCCTCAAGCCGACGTCGAAGCCTTGCTGTTGGCCCCCCGCCCGAAAGCGCCGGAAGTGTTGGAACAAGTCGAGGTCGATGGCGAATGGAGCCTGCAACTGGCCGTTCCGCCGGACCTCGCCTACTTCAGCGGACACTTCCCGCAAACGCCGGTATTGCCCGGTGTGGTGCAGGTGGATTGGGCGCTGAGCCTCGGCCAGCAATTGATGGACCTGCCGGCTAAATTCGCTGGCATGGAAGTGCTGAAGTTCCAGCAACTGGTGCGCCCCGGTGATGAAGTCCAACTGCACCTGCGCTTCGATCCGGAACGCGGCAAATTGTATTTCGCCTACCGCAATGAAACCGCGACCTGCTCCAGCGGGCGGATTCTGCTGGAGGTTGCAGGTGATGTATAAACCATGCGCAATCATCCCGGTCTACAACCACGAAACCGCGATCACCACGGTGGTCGACGCGCTGATCGCCAGTGGCCTGCCGTGCATTCTGGTGGACGATGCCAGCGATCCATCCTGCGCCAGGGTGCTCGACCAACTGGCCCAGCGTGAAATGGTCAACCTGATCCGCCTCGCCGCCAATCAAGGCAAGGGCGGCGCGGTCATGACCGGCCTGCGCGAAGCCTCGCGCCTGGGTTTCAGCCATGCCTTGCAGGTGGACGCCGACGGCCAGCACGACCTGCAGGATGTCACGACCTTCATCGCACAATCGCGCGCTCATCCCGACGCGGTGATCTGCGGCTATCCGCAATACGACGCCAGCGTGCCGAAAGGCCGTCTGTACGCCCGCTACCTGACCCACGTCATGGTCTGGATCAACACGCTTTCCTTGCAGATCCGCGACTCCATGTGCGGTTTCCGCGTCTACCCGTTGCCGCCGACCCTGGCACTGATCGACTCGGCGAAGATCGGCAAGCGCATGGATTTCGACTCGGACATCCTCGTGCGCCTGGCCTGGCGCAATCAGCCGATGCAGTGGCTGCCGACCAAGGTCCATTACCCGCTGGACGGTGTCTCGCATTTCCGTATGTTCCACGACAATGTGCTGATTTCGAGCATGCACACCCGGCTGTTCTTCGGCATGTTGCTGCGGGCCCCGGTGATCCTCTGGCGACGGTGGCGAGCATGAGCAGTAACGCAGACAAACAGCACTGGGCCGACCGCCAGGAGCGCGGCAGCTTCTGGCTGATGAAATTCACCGCGCTCTGCGCCAAAGTGCTGGGCCGACGGCTGCTGAGTCCGCTGCTGTACGGCATCGTCCTGTACTTTTTCCTGTTCGGTCGCAGTGCCCGCCGCAGTGCCTGGCAATACCAGCAACGCCTCGCGGACTGGAGCGCACGCCCGCAATTGCGACCGACCCACTGGCGAGTGTTCAGCCAGTTCATGGCCTTCGCCGATTCGATGCTCGACAAACTCGACGTATGGAACGGCAAGTTGAGCATCGATCACATCGAAATCGTCGACCCGGCGCTGCTGCGCAGTCAGCTGCGTGGCACTCGCGGGCAGATGCTGGTGGGGGCGCACCTGGGCAATCTCGAAGTCTGCCGCGCACTCGCGGAGATCGGCGAGAAGGTCACCATGAACGTGCTGGTGCACACCAAGCACGCCGAGCAGTTCAACCGATTACTGGGCGAGGCCGGCGCGACCAATCTGCGGCTGATTCAGGTCAGTGAACTGGACCCGGTGATCATGCTGCAACTGCATGAACGACTGGAGCGTGGCGAGTGGCTGGCGATTGCCGGCGACCGCGTGCCGCTGCATGGCGGGCGCAGCGTGACCGTAGACTTCCTCGGTCATCAGGCTGCATTGCCCCAGGGGCCGTGGCTGCTGGCCGGCTTGCTGAAATGCCCGATCAATTTGCTGATGTGCCTGAAGAAACCGACGGGGCAATATCGCGTGACCCTCGAACCGTTTGCCGAGGCCGTGGTGTGGAAACGCAGCGACCGCGAGCAGGTCATTCATCAGTGGGCTTCCCGCTACGCCGAACGCCTGGGTCACTATTGCCTTGAAGCGCCCCAACAATGGTTCAACTTTTACCCTTTCTGGAAGACCGATGACGACGCCAACGCTTGAGCCGGTAACCTTCGGCGAACTCCCTTTGCGCATCGAAGACGTGCTGGCCGCGGCCAACCGTCAGGTGCCGACGCAGTTGCAAAGTGACCCTGCGTACCGTGAGCGCATCGCCAAGGGCGCGCGATTTCTCGATTCCTTGCTGGACAAGGAAGGCGTGATCTATGGCGTGACCACCGGTTACGGCGACTCGTGCGTGGTCGCGGTGCCGCTGCATCACGTCGAGGCATTGCCCCGTCATCTGTACACCTTCCACGGCTGCGGACTGGGCAAACTGCTCGACGCCCAGGCCACTCGGGCTGTATTGGCGGCGCGTTTGCAGTCGTTGTGCCACGGCGTGTCCGGGGTGCGCGTGGAACTGCTGGAGCGCCTCCAGGCCTTCCTCGAACACGACATCCTGCCGCTGATCCCGGAAGAAGGGTCGGTGGGCGCCAGCGGTGATCTGACGCCGCTGTCGTACGTCGCCGCAACCTTGTCCGGCGAGCGCGAAGTTATGTTCCGGGGCGAGCGCCGACAAGCCGCCGACGTCCATCGCGAACTGGGCTGGACACCGCTGGTGCTGCGCCCGAAAGAAGCGTTGGCGCTGATGAACGGCACCGCCGTGATGACCGGCCTCGCCTGCCTGGCCTACGCCCGCGCCGATTACCTGCTGCAACTGGCGACCCGTATCACCGCGCTGAACGTGGTCGCGCTGCAAGGCAATCCCGAGCACTTCGACGAGCGCCTGTTCGCCGCCAAACCGCATCCGGGGCAGATGCAAGTCGCCGCGTGGTTGCGCAAGGATCTGGCAATCGATGCGCCGACCGCACCGCTGCACCGCCTGCAGGACCGCTATTCACTGCGCTGCGCGCCGCATGTCCTCGGCGTCCTGGCCGACAGCCTGAGCTGGCTGCGTTCGTTCATCGAGATCGAACTCAACAGCGCCAACGACAACCCGATCATCGACGCTGAAGCCGAACGCGTGCTGCACGGCGGGCACTTCTACGGCGGCCATATTGCGTTCGCCATGGACAGCCTGAAAAACCTGGTGGCCAACGTGGCCGATCTGCTGGACCGGCAACTCGCCCTGCTGGTGGACGAGCGTTACAACCATGGCTTGCCAAGCAACCTTTCCGGCGCCACGGCTGACCGCGCGATGCTCAATCACGGCTTCAAGGCCGTGCAGATCGGCACCAGCGCCTGGACCGCCGAAGCGCTGAAAAACACCATGCCGGCCAGCGTCTTCTCGCGCTCCACCGAGTGCCACAACCAGGACAAGGTGAGCATGGGCACCATCGCCGCCCGCGATGCGATCCGTGTGCTGGAGCTGACCGAACAGGTCGCCGCCGCCACCTTGCTCGCCGCCAACCAGGGTGTTTGGCTGCGCAGCAAAGCCGAGGACGCGCGCCCGTTACCGCCAGCCCTGGCGGCCATGCACGAAGAGCTGGCCAAAGACTTCCCCCCGGTCATCGAAGATCGCGCGCTGGAAGGCGAATTGCGCCTGTGCCTGAAACGTATCGCCGAGCAACACTGGAGGCTGCATGCGTAGCAAGGGAGTGCTTCACACCGATACGGAAATCCTCGTGCCGTTCTTTGACGTCGACACCATGAACGTGGTCTGGCACGGCCATTACGTCAAATACCTGGAAGTCGCCCGTTGTGCGCTGCTGGACAAGATCGGTCACAACTACACCGCCATGGTCGAGTCGGGTTATGCCTGGCCGGTGATCGACCTGCAATTGCGCTATGTGCGCGGCGCCGTGTTCGGTCAAAAGCTGAACGTGCGGGCCAATCTGGTGGAGTGGGAGAACCGTCTGAAGATCAATTACCTGATCAGCGATGTGAAAACCGGTGAGCGTTTGACCCGCGCCAGTTCCGTACAGGTCGCTGTCGACATGAGCAGCCGCGAGATGCAGCTGGCCTCACCGAAGATCTTCACCGATGCCGTAGAAAGGATGCTCGCATGACCCCGTTTTTCAAATACCTCGGTGCGTTGGCGTTGCTCGGGCTGTCATCGATGGCTCATGCCTTCGATTTGCAGCAGTTGAGCGATCAACTGGCCAAGCCTGATGTGATCCACGGCCATTTCATCCAGGAAAAACACCTGCGCGCATTGCCCCAGCCGCTGACCAGCAAGGGCACTTTTATCCTCGCTAAAAACCACGGATTGCTCTGGTTGTTGAAAACCCCGCTGCAACAGGATTACCGCATCACCAACAAAGGCATCGCCCGCCGCGACGCCAGCGGCTGGCAAATGCTCCCGGGCAAGAGCGCCGGCGCCGAGCAGAACCGCTTGTTCCTCGCCGTGTTGCAAGGTGACAGCAGCGGTCTGCAACGGGACTTCGAATTGTCTTTGAGCGGCGACGCACAGAACTGGAAACTGACGCTGATCCCGCGCTCAATGCTGCTCAAGCAGGTGTTCAATCAGATCAACATCACCGGCAGCGAATTGGTGCACAGCATCGAGCTGCTGGAAACCCAGGGCGACAGCACCCTTTTGCGCATGCAGGACAGCACCAGCACCCAACCGTTGAGCGACGCGGAGCAACATGACTTTGCCGAGTGAACGCAGACTTCCGTGGCTGTTTCTGATCCTGCTGTTGGCGGTGCTCGCGCTCGCCGGTTGGCAATGGCGCGACGGTGCACCGCTGTCGGCCAACCTGATGGAACTGGTGCCGGGCACGGCGCCGGACGCGCTGGAACTGCGTGCCGAACAACGCATACAAGAACCGTTGAACCGGGAAATGCTGGTGCTGGTAGGCCATAAAGATCGCCCGCAAGCCATTGCCATGGCGCAGAAACTCGGCGAGCAGTGGCAGGCCAGCGGTTTGTTCGAGAAGGTTCAGTGGAATCTGCAAGCCGACTTGCCGGCGCTGCGCACGCAATTGCTGCAAGGCCGGCTGTCGATGCTTTCGGCGATGGATCGGCAGCAGTTGATCGAACACCCCGACGCCTTTATCCAGCAGCGGGTGCAAGCGCTGTTCGACCCGTTCACCGGTTTCAGCCTGGTGCCGAGCCAGGATGACTGGCTGGGCCTGACCGGGCGCATCCAGAACAGCCAACCACAACACGGCGCCGTGCAACTGGACATCGGCAGCGGAGCGCTGGTCGCCGATGCCGACGGCAAGAGCTGGGTGTTGCTGCGGGCAAAAACCACCGGCAATGCCTTCGACATGAGCCTGCCGCTGCAAGTGGCTGACCTGCTTGAACGCAGCCGAAAAGAAGCCGCCCAGGCCGACGTGCAACTGCTCGCTGCCAGCGGCCTGCTGTACGCGGCCAACGGTCAGCAACAAGCCACCCGCGAAATGACATGGGTCGGCGGCGGTGCCACCGTGGGCATTTTGTTGCTGCTGTTGCTGGCCTTCCGGCGCTGGCGTGTCTTGCTCGCTTTCGTTCCCGTGCTGGTGGGCATGCTGTTTGGTGCGGTGGCGTGCGTGGCGCTGTTCGGTCACATGCATGTGATGACGCTGGTACTGGGCTCGAGCCTGATTGGCGTGGCCGTCGATTACCCGCTGCATTACCTGTCGAAAAGCTGGAGCCTGAAACCCTGGAACAGCTGGCCGGCGTTACGCCTGACCCTGCCGGGCCTGACGCTGAGCCTGATCACCAGTTGCATCGGCTACCTGGCCCTGGCCTGGACGCCTTTCCCGGCCCTGACCCAGATTGCCGTGTTCTCCGCCGCCGGCCTGCTCGGTGCCTACTTGTCGGCCGTGTGCCTGCTGCCAGCGTTGCTCAAGGGCGTGAACCTGCGTCCGGCGCATTGGCCGCTGCGTATCTGCGAGTGTTTGCTGAACCTGCGCGAAGCGCTGCTCAAACACGTCAGTACGCCCGTGTTATTGGCACTGCTGATTGCCTTCTGCGTCGGCGGCCTGTTGCAACTGGAGAGCAAAAACGATATCCGCCAGTGGATCGGCGCACCGCAGCAATTGACCGACGAAGCCCAGGCCATTGCGCGCATCACCGGCTATCAGCCGACCAGCCAGTTCTTCCTGGTGCGCGCGGCCAATCAACAGGAACTGCTCGAACGCCAGACTGCACTGAGCGAGCGCCTGGATCAGTTGGTCAACCTGGAAAAACTCCAGGGTTACCTGTCGCTAAATCAACTGGTCAGCCAGCCGAGCGAGCAGCGCAAAGTGCGCGAAGCGTTGAGCAAGTTGCCGCAGTTCTGGCAACCCTTGCTCGACCTCGGCGTGCCGGCAGAAGCGCTGCAAGCGGAGCTTGCAACGTTGCTGGCGCTGCCCGCCGAAGACATCGACGCCTCGCTGGTCGGTCCGCTGGCGGAACCTTATCGCACCCTGTGGCTGGGGCCGACCGATGAGGGCGTGGCGGCGATGGTCAGCCTGCAAGGCCTGAATAATCCTTCGCTGTTGCGCATTCAGGCGCTGGACTTGCCGGGGGTCGAACTGGTCGACCGTCTGGGTGAACTGAACAGCGTTTTCGCCGCGACACAGATTAGCGCGGCGCAGCTGAAACTCGCCTCCTGCGTGTTGATCGTGCTGGTGCTGATCCTGCCGTTTGGCTTCGGTGGTGCGTTGCGCATCGTCTCACTGCCCTTGCTGGCCGCGCTGTGCAGCCTGGCCAGCCTCGGCTGGATGGGCCAACCCCTGACCCTGTTCAGTCTGTTCGGCCTGTTACTGGTGACGGCGATCAGCGTCGATTACGCAATCCTCATGCGCGAACAGATCGGCGGCGCCGCCGTGAGCCTGCTGGGCACCTTGCTGGCAGCGGTGACCACATGGCTGTCATTCGGTTTGCTGGCCGTGTCCAGCACGCCGGCGGTGAGCAACTTCGGCCTGTCCGTGAGCCTCGGGCTGGCGTTCAGTTTCATCCTGGCGCCCTGGGCCGGACGCCAAGTGCATGCCGCCGCCGTCGTGGAGCCAGCCGCATGATGATCGCCCTGTTTTGGCTGATGGCCCTGACGATGTTCGCCGTGGCCACCCGTGTGGGTCGTCACTTCGGCCTGATCCCGATCGTCAGTCAGTTGCTGCTGGCGACCTTCGGTCTACCGCTGCTGATGTACTTCTGGATCGAGCCGGGCTGGCAACTCAGCGGCGCCGAGCTGATCTCGCCGGTATGGCTGAAAAACCTCTACAGCCTCGGTTTTGCCTTGTTGCTGGGAAACATCCTCAGTGATGTGATCGACCTGCGACTCGATCGCCAGAGCCTGAAGATCGCCCTGCCGAGTTTTTGCATTCCATTTGTCTGCGGTCTGGCGACTGCGGTCTGGTTGTTACCCGCACAGCCGTGGATCAGTTCATTGGCAGTGGGCCTGGTGTTCGCCATCACCGCGATCCCGGTGTTGTACCTCTACCTGCGACACATCAATTACCCGCCCGCCGCAACCCGGCGGCTGGTGCAAACCGCGATCCTCATCGACCTGGCATGCTGGACCCTGTTCGGCTTCGCCCAAGGCAGTCTGCACCTGAGCAGTCTGCTGCTGCCGCTGGCCGGCGCCTGCCTTCCGGTGCTTCTGCATTTGCTGGGTTTGCGCCAACCGCTACTGCACAGCGGCTGCTTTTTTGCGCTGCTGGTGGTCGCCGAACACTTCAAGCTCAATGCACTGATTTTCGGCATCGGTTATCTGCTGTGCATGGCCGCGCTGAAAGTGCCGCTGGTGTTGCCGTTGCCGGCGATCTGGATGAACCGTTTGCAAACCTGGATCGCCATCCCGCTGATCCTCACCTTCGGTATCGTGCAGATCAATGTCCACGCCGCCATGGCCAGTCTCGGCTGGGTGCAGTTGGCGGCGCTGCTGCTGTTGCCGATTGCCAGCAAACTGCTGGGTAACTGGCTCGGTCTCGGCTGGGCCGGCGCTTCATTTGAAGGCGCCAGTCGCTGGCGCGAAAGCCTGCTGCTCAATATTCGCGGTTTGAGCGAGATCGTCTTTCTCAACCTGCTGCTGCAACAACAGCTCATCAGCCCGGCGTTGTACTTCGCGCTGATGGTGATGGGCCTGATCGCCACACTGCTGCCGGCACTTGCCGGCATGCACCAAACCCCTTTGAATATCGCCGCCCCGGCAAGGAGCCCCCGTGCCAACAGTTGAAATGGAACGTCGCCAGGTTGTTGTCATTGGCGCGGGTCCTTCGGGCGCCATTGCCGCCGCGCTGCTCAAGCGCAAAGGCCACGATGTGCTGATGATTGAACGCCAGCATTTTCCACGGTTTTCCATCGGTGAAAGCCTGTTGTCGCACTGCCTGGATTTCGTCGAAGAAGCCGGCATGCTCGACGCCGTGAACGCCGCCGGGTTCCAGATGAAAAACGGCGCCGCGTTCGCCTGGGGCGAGCACTACAGCGCCTTTGATTTCGGCGACACGTTCAGCAACGGCAAGCCGACCACCTTCCAGGTCCAGCGCGCCGATTTCGACAAACTGCTGGCCGATCAGGCCGCGCTGCAAGGCGTCGACGTTCGTTATGGCGAAGCCATCGTCAGTGCCGATTTCGACCTGCCCAAGCCGCAGCTCGATGTGCTTCGTGAGGATGGCAGCCAGTACCGCGTCGAAGCTGATTTTGTACTGGATGCCAGCGGCTACGGCCGCGTGTTGCCACGCTTGCTGGACCTTGAAGCACCGTCGAATTTCCCGGTGCGCCAGGCGGTGTTCACCCACATCGAAGACCATATCGACAGCCCGACCTTCGAACGGGAAAAAATCCTTATCACCACCCATCCGATCCATCGCGACATCTGGTTCTGGACCATTCCGTTCAGCAACGGTCGCTGCTCGGTGGGCGTGGTCGCGGCCGCCGAGCACTTCGAAGGCCGCATGGAGAACCTGGACGAGTGCCTGCGCGGCTTCATCGCTGAAACTCCAAGCCTGGCCTGTGTCCTGGAAAACGCGGTCTGGGACACGCCAGCCCGCACCATCGGCGGCTACTCGGCCAACGTCAAAACCTTGCACGGTCCGGGCTTTGCGTTGCTCGGCAACGCGGCAGAATTCCTCGATCCGGTGTTCTCCTCCGGCGTGACCATCGCCATGCGCTCGGCCAGCATGGCCGCCGGCGTGTTGCATCGCCAGCTGCAAGGTGAAAGCGTCGACTGGCAGACCGAGTTCGCCGCACCGCTCAAGCGCGGCGTCGACACGTTCCGCTGCTACGTCGAAGGCTGGTACGCCGGGACTTTCCAGGATGTGATTTATCATCCAGGCAGCTCAGCGGATATCCGCCGTATGATCAGTGCAATCCTCGCCGGTTATGCCTGGGACGAGCGCAATCCGTTCGTCAGCGAACCCAAACGTCGGCTGCGCGTGCTGTCGGAACTTTGCGCTAGAGATGCCACATGATCCGTTACCTGCTTCTGGGTTGCCTCCTGCTGCTGAGCGCTTGCGCCAGCCAGGCGCCGCTGCCCGGGCAAACCGAAAACCTGCCGCTGCCGCAGCAACTGCACATTCAGCGCTTGCTGGCTGATCAGCGTCAGGACTGGGTGTTAGTAATTGCTCGCGAAGGCCCCGGCATTCGCTGGTCAATGATGGACTTGCTGGGCATTCCGCAGGCACGCCAGAAACTGATCGATGGCCAGTGGCAAGCTGACGGCCTGCTGCCGCCGAATCCGGAAGCCCGGGAATTGTTCGCAGCGTTACTGTTCGCGCTGACCCCGCAAGACGAATTGCAGGCCAACTACCCCGAAGCCTGGCAACACGGCTCCCAACGCTCCCTGCCCGCTCGCTGGGACGTGCGTTACTCGCCGCCACTGAGATTTGAGTTGAACCTGCCTAAAGGTCCGAAGTACCTGGTAACGCCCTTGAGCGGGGAGACGCCATGACCGCTTACCTGAATGCTCTCGGGGTGATCTGCGCCCTGGGTCGCGACAAACAGGAAGTCGCCCGCAACCTGTTTGCTGGCGATTGCTCCAGCATGCGCAGCGAATCCGGCTGGGTGCCGGAGCGGTCGTTGCCAGTGGCGGCGGTGCGTGGTGAGCTGGCGCCGATCCCGCCGGAACTGGCCGAGCAAAGCAGCCGCAACAACCAACTGCTGCTGGAAGCCGCGCTGCAAATTCGCGATGACATTGATCAAGTGATCCAGACTTACGGCCGCGATCGAATCGGCGTGATCCTCGGCACCAGCACTTCCGGCATCGATGAAGCCAGCCGTGGCCTGGCCCATTACATTCGTGAACATGAATTCCCTGCCGACTACGATTATCAGCAGCAGGAACTCGGCGCGCCGGCCAACTTCCTCGCCGACTGGCTGCAATTGAGCGGCCCGGCCTATGTGATCTCGACGGCTTGCACCTCCAGCGCCCGGGCGCTGATGAGTGCCCAGCGGCTGCTCGATCTGGGTGTGTGCGATGCCGTACTGTGCGGCGGCGTCGACAGTTTGTGCAAACTGACCCTCAACGGCTTTTCGGCCCTGGAAGCGGTGTCCGAGCAGCGCTGCAATCCGTTTTCGGCCAACCGCAACGGCATCAATATCGGCGAAGCCGCCGTGCTGTTTCTGATGAGCAAAAAAGCCGGCGCGAGCCAACCGATTGCCCTGCTCGGCAGCGGCGCCAGTTCCGATGCGCACCATATCTCGGCGCCGGAGCCGACCGGCCGGGGCGCCCTGCAAGCGATGAGCAAAGCCCTGAACCGCGCGAAGGTGCAGCCCGAGCAAATCGGCTACCTGAACCTGCACGGCACCGCGACCCAACACAACGACGCGATGGAAAGCCTGGCGGTCTCGGCCCTGTTCCCGCACGGCGTGCCCTGCTCCTCCACCAAGCCGATGACCGGACACACGCTCGGCGCGGCCGGCGCCCTGGAAGCGGCGTTCTGCTGGTTGAGCCTGAGCACGAACAATCGGGAAAACCTCCTGCCGCCCCACGTGTGGGACGGTCAGCCCGACCCCGACTTGCCGGCCTTGCAGTGGGTGACCCCGGACCATCGCCTGACGTCCATTGCACCTCGCTACCTGATGAGCAATTCCTTTGCCTTCGGTGGCAACAACGTCAGCCTGATTATCGGAGATGCCCCATGATTGACTGGCCGCTCGCCGAGCTGCTGCCGCACGCTGGCGACATGATCCTCATCGAGCAGATCCTGGCGTTCGATGACGAGCAGATTCACACCCGCCTCACCGTCAAGCCCGGGGGCCTGTTCAATCGTCCCGACGGCAGCCTGCCAGCGTGGGTCGGTATCGAACTGATGGCCCAGAGTGTTGCCGCCTACGCCGGTTGCCATGCGCGCCAGCGCGGTGATGCGGTGGTGCTGGGTTTTCTGCTCGGCACCCGGAAATTCGAATGCAACGTGGAGCACTTCCCCGCGGGCACCGAACTGACCATCCATGGACTGCGCTCGCTGGAAGACGACAACGGCATGGGCGTGTTCGAATGCCACATCAACGCCCCCGGCATTCACGCCACCGCCCGCCTGAACGTGTTCCGCCCGCCTCAGGCCGCTCAATACCTTCATGAATCCCAAGGAGCCAGCCATGACTGAATCCGTATTGGTCACCGGTTCCAGCCGTGGCATCGGCCGTGCCATTGCGTTGCGTCTGGCCCAGGCCGGGCACGACATCGTGCTGCATTGCCGCAGCGGCCTGGCCGACGCCATCGCCGTCCAGGGCGAAATCCAGGCGCTGGGACGCAATGCTCGAGTTTTGCAGTTCGACGTCTCAGATCGCGCCAGCTGCAAGGCCATCCTCGAAGCCGACGTGGAAGCTCATGGCGCCTATTACGGCGTAGTGCTGAACGCCGGCCTGACGCGTGACGGTGCTTTTCCGGCGCTGAGCGAGGATGATTGGGATGTGGTGATGCGCACCAACCTCGACGGTTTCTACAACGTGCTGCACCCGGTGATGATGCCGATGATTCGGCGTCGCGCGGCCGGGCGGATTGTCTGCATCACCTCGGTTTCCGGGTTGATCGGTAACCGTGGCCAGGTCAACTACAGCGCCTCCAAGGCCGGTTTGATCGGCGCGGCGAAAGCGTTGGCGATCGAACTGGGCAAGCGCAAAATCACCGTCAACTGTGTCGCACCCGGCCTGATCGACACGGCCATGCTCGACGAAAACGTGCCGGTGGAAGAACTGATGAAAATGATCCCCGCACAACGCATGGGCACTCCGCAAGAGGTGGCCGGCGCGGTGAATTTCCTGATGTCGGCGGAAGCGTCGTACATCACCCGGCAGGTTCTGGCCGTCAACGGAGGCCTGTGCTGATGAAGCGCGTCGTCGTCACCGGCATGGCCGGCATCACTTCACTGGGCAGCGACTGGGAGACCATCGCTGGCAACTTCGCGGCCAACCGCAGCGGCATACGCCGGATGGACGAGTGGGATCGGTTCACCGAACTCAACACGCGCCTGGCCGGGCCTATCGACGACTTCAAGGTTCCGAGCCACTGGACCCGCAAGCAGCTGCGCAGCATGGGCCGGGTCTCGCGCCTGGCGGTCGGCGCGTCGGAGCAGGCGCTGGCCGATGCCGGACTGTTGGGTAACCCGATCATCAAGGATGGGCGCATGGGCGTCGCCTGCGGCTCCTCCACCGGCAGCACCGACGAGATCAAGGCGTTCGGCAATATGCTGCTCAACTCGGTGGCAGAGGGCCTTAATGCCAACTCCTACGTGCGGATGATGCCGCACACCACTGCGGCGAACATCAGCATCTTCTTCGGCCTCACCGGCCGGCTGATCCCGACGTCCAGCGCCTGCACCAGCGGCAGCCAGGGCATCGGCTACGCCTACGAGTCGATCAAATTCGGGCGCCTGCCGCTGATGCTCGCCGGCGGCGCCGAAGAACTGTGCCCCACCGAAGCCATGGTCTTCGACGCGCTCTACGCCACCAGCCTGAAAAACGACGCCCCGCAAACCAGCCCACGTCCGTATGACAAAGACCGCGATGGCCTGGTGATCGGTGAGGGCGGCGGCATGCTGGTGCTCGAAGAGCTTGAACATGCGTTGGCACGCGGCGCGCACATCCATGCCGAACTCGTCGGTTTCGGCAGCAACGCCGACGGCCAGCACACCACCCGCCCAGAGCAAGTCACCATGCGCCGGGCCATGGAACTGGCGCTGGAAGACGCCGGGCTGCAACCGTCAGACATCGGCTACGTAAACGGCCACGGCACGGCGACAGAGCAGGGCGACATTGCCGAAACACTGGCCACCAGCGCGTTGTTCGGCGAGCACATGCCGATCAGTTCGCAGAAGAGCTTCCTCGGGCACACCTTGGGCGCCTGCGGTGCGCTGGAATCCTGGTTCAGCATCGAAATGATGAACCGCGACCTGTACGTGCACACGTTCAACCTCGACGAGGTCGATCCGCACTGCGGCAAGCTCGACTACCTGCGCGGCGAGTTCCGCCAGATGAGTAATGAGTACGTGATGAACAACAATTTTGCGTTTGGTGGCGTCAACACTTCGCTCATTTTCCGTCGCTGGCACTGATCTGAAAAAACGTCTGGAGTGAAGGGAATGACTCTGTTTCAGCGCATCGGCGCAGTATTCACCCTGGCTGTTGCGCTGAGCGGCTGCACCAGCCCGGTGTACACCGCCAAGGAACACTTTCCCGGCGACAAGGGCCTGAGCGACGATCGGATGAGCCGCGCCATCGTCACCGCACTGATCGAGCGCCAATGGATCGTGCAGTCGGCGCGCCCCGGCATGATCAAAGCGGCAATCACCGTGCGCGACCGGCACCACGCCGAAATCGACATTCCCTATACCTCCACCTCGTTCGAAATGGACTACCGCGACAGCCGCGGCCTAGACTACAAGGACGGCAGGATCCACGGCACCTACAACCGCTGGATCAATTACCTGCGCGACGACGTGGTCAAGCAACTGGCCACCGACCCGGACGCTGATCAAGTCTTCGCCTCGCAAGGCGCCTATGAACCCACCTACCAGGACTTTCAGGAAGGCGTGAAACGCGCCACCGAAGTTGGTCTGCTGGACGGCAGCGTCAAGTTCTACCTGGCAGGAGAAGCACTGCCAACTCAGGTGCACAAGCTGAAGGCGGTGAGCAGCAGCCGAAGAGCCGACGACAACGAAGACAAATCCGCTGAAGACGCCTGCTACTGGGCGTTGCAATCGACCTTGGCAACTTTGCAAAGCAAGGCCAAGAAGGCTGGTGCTAACGCCGTGATCAACATCGCCGGCATCAACAAGCGCGACCTGAGCCAGGACACCGGGAAATACCAGTGCAGTGACGACGAGGAAATACCTGGGCTGGAAGCGCTCAAGGCCGTGGTGTCCGGGGTGGCGTTGCGCGGGGATCTGGTACGGGTTGACTGAGGCGAGCACCTCGAGAACGACAAAGGGCGCCTTTCGGCGCCCCTTCACAAACAGGTCGGCTTGTCATCGCCCTGTACCTGTCTGGCTCTACGATGGCTGGCTGCCCAGGATCCTCAGAGTCTCACAAGCCCCTTACGGGAACGGGGGGAGTATTGCCCGAAACAGGATCAAGGGCAACGACTGGCCATTCGCCTGACTGCGCCACTTCCGATGCCATCACAGGCCAAGCGCACTACGTACCGCGACTTTGATTGCGTAAAACTCATCTGTTTCAAGGTGTGAAATAACATAAACACGCTTTCCATGTCGGTCTCGACTTTTGATCCGGTCCAGCCTGGAGAGGCTTACTGTCGCAACCATATCGCATTTCGCCCAGCAAACAGGACTGGCACCCTGTAGATGACTTTGAAGTTCCAGGTGGTGATCAAGTATGCGATCCGGAGCGGTAGTACTGAGCGGCACAACTGTCACCAGTAAGCTGTTGGTTTTGTGTTTTCGTATCACTACAACAGGTCTGACTTTGATCATTTCGGGGATTTCATACCCCCTGAAATCACAAATCAGCACACTGCCTTCCTTCGGTTGATATAGAAGTGGCATCCATGGCACTCATCGAAAGAAATCGATTTTGCTCAACAATCGCGCAAATCACTAAACAGGATCCGTTACTTTAAGTGTCCCTGCGCTCAAGTCCCCTCAACCTTCCTCGTCAACAAATCCACAAACGCCTTGGCCATCGGCGACTTCTGGTCCTTGCGCTGCACCAGCCACACCGCCGACACCGCTTCCGGATCAAGCAACGGCCGGTAGACCACGCCGTCAATGCGCATCCGCTGATAAGAGGCCGGCAGCACCGACACGCCCAGCCCCGCCGCCACCAATCCGATAATGGTCATTGCCTCGCCTGCCTCTTGCGCGAAGTGCGGGCTGAAACCGGCATCGCGGGCCAGGCTGAGCAACTGTGCGTACAGACCGCTGCCATAGCTGCGTGGGAAGAAAACGAACGGTTCGAGGGCCAATGCCGAGAGGAACAAACCCTCTTCGCTGTCGTTCACTAGCGGATGTTTGGAGCTGAGCACCGCGACCAGCGGCTCACGCATCAACTCCACGACGCTGAGGGAATCCGGCAGCCCAAGCGGTCGCATGATGCCGACTTCGATCGACTCATCGACCAGCGCGTCGGCCACTTGGGTGCTGCTCATCTCCCGCAGATTCAAATGCACCGCCGGGAAACGCTGGCGGAACGAGAAAATCGCTTGGGGAATGGTCGAGTTGAACGGCGCCGACGAAGTGAAACCAATTTTCAGTTCGCCCAACTCACCCAGCTGCGCACGCCGTGCCACGTCGGCCGCTTTGTCCACCTGCGCCAGCACCAGTCGCGCTTCTTCCAGAAACAGCCGACCGGCCTCGCTAAGCTCGACCCGACGATTGGTTCTCTCGAACAGCCGTGCTCCGACTTCCTGTTCCAGCGCCTGAATCTGCTGGCTCAGGGGCGGTTGCGAGATGCCCAGCACCTGAGCGGCGCGGCCGAAGTGCAATTCTTCGGCGACGGCGATGAAGTAGCGCAGGTGACGCAATTCCATGAAAACTCCATTAGGTCGTAAAACCTATCAAACAGGTCGAACAATATATTGGATTGAATCATTAGGCAGCTATATGCTTTTTTCATTGCCTGACCGGCTGCGCCCTCCGAGGTCCGAAGTGAAAACTGCTGTCGCCCCCCTTGCCCACGAAGTTCCGCCCACCTCGGTGGACGATGTTGTCGCCGAATTGAAAGAGATCTACATCGAGAAAGGCACGCCGATGTTCATGCGCACGGTACTGGCGCTGTTCTCCGGCGGCTTTGCGACCTTCGCCCTGCTCTACTGCGTACAGCCGATGATGCCGCTGCTGTCCCACGAGTATTCGATCAATGCGGCGCAGAGCAGCCTGATCCTCTCGGTGGCCACCGGCATGCTCGCCATTGGCTTGTTGATCACCGGCCCGATCTCCGACCGTGTCGGACGCAAACCGGTGATGGTCGCGGCCTTGTTCGCCGCCGCACTGTGCACCATGGCCAGCGCGATGATGCCGAGCTGGCAAGGCGTGCTGGTGATGCGTGCGTTGATCGGCTTGTCGTTGAGCGGCCTGGCGGCGGTCGCCATGACGTATCTGAGCGAAGAGATCCACCCGCAGCACATCGGGCTGGCGATGGGTTTGTACATCGCCGGCAATGCGATTGGCGGGATGAGCGGCCGCTTGATCACCGGCGTGTTGATCGACTTCGTCAGCTGGCACACGGCAATGCTGGTGATTGGCGGGCTGGCGCTGATCGCGGCGACGGTGTTCTGGAAAATCCTCCCCGAATCACGCAACTTCCGCCCCCGCTCGCTGCACCCGCGCAGTCTGCTCGATGGCTTCACCATGCACTTTCGCGACGCTGGCCTGCCGCTGCTGTTCCTTGAAGCTTTCGTGCTGATGGGTGCGTTTGTCACCCTATTCAACTACATCGGCTATCGCTTGCTGGCCGAGCCGTACCACATGGACCAGGTCTTCGTCGGTCTGCTGTCGGTGGTGTACCTGTCGGGCATCTACAGCTCGGCGAAAATCGGCTCCTTGGCCGACCAACTGGGCCGGCGCAAAGTGCTCTGGGCGACGATTGTGCTGATGCTCGCAGGCCTTGCGCTGACCATGTTCACGCCGCTGCCGTTGGTGATTATCGGCATGTTGATCTTCACCTTCGGCTTCTTTGGCGCGCATTCCGTGGCCAGCAGTTGGATAGGACGGCGAGCGGTGAAAGCCAAGGGGCAGGCTTCGTCGCTGTACCTGTTCAGCTATTACGCCGGGTCGAGTATTGCAGGGACAGCGGGCGGGGTGTTCTGGCACTTGGGCGGGTGGAACGGGATCGGGTTGTTCATTGGTGCGTTGCTGGTGATTGCGCTGCTGGTGGCGTTGAAGCTGGCCAAGTTACCGCCGTTGGAAAATCTGAAGGCGTGATGCACATCCCTGTGAGAGCGAGCCTGCTCGCGAAAGCGGTCTTTCAACAGACATCACTGTTGGATGTGCCGGCCTCTTCGCGAGCAGGCTCGCTCCCACAGGGGCCGAGTGTGACCTGAGATCTCTATACAAAAACGCCCGGCATAAGCCGGGCGTTTTTTATTGGACGACGATCACTCGTGATATTGCGCCGACAGCTCATGTACCGCGCGCATGAACGCACCCGCATGTTCCGGATCAACTTCCGGTGTGATGCCATGGCCGAGGTTGAACACATGACCACTGCCTTTGCCGTAGCTGGCGAGAATTCGACCGACTTCGGTGCGGATGGCTTCTGGCTTGGCGTACAGCACAGTCGGGTCCATGTTGCCTTGCAGGGCGACTTTGTTGCCGACGCGTCGGCGGGCTTCGCCAATGTCGCAGGTCCAGTCCAGGCCCAACGCATCAGCGCCAGCGTCGGCGATGCTTTCCAGCCACAGGCCGCCGTTCTTGGTGAACAGGATGACCGGTACTTTGCGGCCTTCGTGTTCGCGGATCAGGCCGCTGACGATTTTGCGCATGTAGGCCAGGGAAAACTCCTGGTACGCCGCCGCCGAGAGGTTACCGCCCCAGGTGTCGAAAATCTGCACCGCTTGCGCGCCGGCCATGATCTGGCCATTGAGGTAGCTGGTGACCGACTGCGCGAGCTTGTCCAGCAGCAGGTGCATGGCTTGCGGGTTGTCGTAGAGCATGGCCTTGGTCTTGCGGAAGTCTTTCGACGAACCGCCTTCGACCATGTAAGTGGCCAGGGTCCACGGGCTGCCGGAGAAGCCGATCAGCGGCACGCGGCCGTTGAGTTCGCGGCGGATGGTGCTGACCGCGTCCATGACGTAGCCAAGGTCTTTGTGCGGATCAGGAATCGGCAGGGCTTCGATATCGGCCATCGTGCTGACGACTTTCTTGAAGCGTGGACCTTCACCGGTTTCGAAGTACAGGCCTTGGCCCATGGCGTCCGGGATGGTGAGGATGTCGGAGAACAGGATCGCCGCGTCCAGTTGCGGATAGCGGTCGAGTGGCTGCATCGTGACTTCGCAAGCGAACTCCGGGTTCATGCACAGGCTCATGAAGTCACCGGCCTTGGCACGGCTGGCGCGGTATTCCGGCAGGTAGCGACCGGCCTGACGCATCATCCATACCGGCGTGACGTCTACGGGTTGCTTGAGCAGGGCGCGAAGGAAACGGTCGTTCTTCAGGGCAGTCATGTCGGCATCCGGAAAAAAAGTGCGGGCATTTTCTCAGAGCTCGACGCAAAAGGCACGGTTGCAGGTCAGCCTTTTGTCTATCGGGTCAATTTGTCGCGGGGAAATACGCTATTTAGCAACACGCTGAAACCAATGTGGGAGCGAGCCTGCTCGCGAAGAGGGCTTCACATTCAACATCTCTGTTGACTGATCCACCGCTTTCGCGAGCAGGCT
>NZ_JASCOM010000081.1:0-23801 GCF_029959925.1 Pseudomonas sp. PS02303 | reverse complement strand
AGCCTGCTCGCGAATGCGGTTTAACATTCAACATTGATGTTGGCTGACACACCGCTTTCGCGAGCAGGCTCGCTCCCACATTCGATTCGGTTACGACAGGGAGTAATCGTTATTCGTTATTTCCCGCCGCTACCCGCCACGCTCTCACCGCCCCGGGTCAGGTAATAAGCACCGAGAATCGGCAGCATGGTCACCATCATCACCAGCATCGCGACAACGTTGGTCACTGGCACGTCCCGTGGGCGGCTGAGCTGGTTGAGCAGCCACAGCGGCAGGGTGCGTTCATGGCCGGCGGTGAAGGTGGTGACGATGATTTCGTCGAACGACAGCGCAAACGCGAGCATGCCGCCGGCCAGCAACGCCGAGCCAAGATTCGGCAGGACGATGTAACGGAAGGTCTGCCAACCGTCGGCGCCGAGGTCCATCGACGCTTCAATCAAACTGTGCGAAGTGCGGCGCAAACGGGCGATGACGTTGTTGTAGACGATCACCACGCAGAAGGTCGCGTGGCCGACGATGATGGTGAGCATCCCCGGTTCGATCCCCAGTGTCTTGAAGGTCGCCAGCAACGCGATCCCGGTGATGATCCCGGGCAACGCAATCGGCAGGATCAGCATCAACGAGATGCCTTGCTTGCCGAAGAAATCCCGCCGGTACAACGCCGCCGACGCGAGGGTGCCGAGGACCATCGCAATCAGTGTCGCGATGGCGGCAATTTCGGCCGACAACTTGATCGCTTCCAGTACATCGGGCCGAGAAAACGCCACGCTGAACCAATGCAGGGTGAAGCCCTTGGGTGGAAAGCTGAACGCCGCTTCTTCGGTGTTGAAGGCGTAAAGGAAGATGATCAGGATCGGAAAGTGCAGGAACACCAACCCGCCCCAGGCTGCGATTTTTAATCCGATAGAAGCCTGCCCCTGTGATGAAGAGTCAGAGTGCATCGAAGGCCCCCAGTCGTTTGACGATAGTCAGGTAAATGGCGATTAACACAATCGGCACCAATGTGAAGGCCGCGGCCATCGGCATGTTGCCGATTGCGCCCTGCTGCGCGTAAACCATGCTGCCCACGAAGTAACCCGGCGGGCCCACCAGCTGCGGCACGATGAAGTCGCCCAGGGTCAGCGAAAAGGTGAAGATCGAACCAGCCGCGATGCCTGGAATCGACAGCGGCAGAATCACCTGCATGAAGGTCTGGCGTGGCTTGGCACCCAGGTCCGCAGACGCTTGCAACAACGACGGCGGCAGGCGTTCCAGCGAAGCCTGGATTGGCAGGATCATGAACGGCAGCCAGATGTAGACGAACACCATGAAACGGCCCAGGTGCGAGGTCGATAAAGTGCTGCCGCCTACGCCGGGAATGCCCAGCACGAATTGCAACACCGGCTCCAGCCCCAGGTGTTGAACGAACCACTGCGCGACGCCGCCCTTGGCCAGCAGCAAGGTCCAGGCATACGCCTTGACGATGTAACTGGCCCACATCGGCAGCATCACCGCGATGTAGAAAAACGCCTTGGTTTTGCCAGTGGTGTAACGCGCCATGTAATAGGCAATCGGGAACGCGACGATCGCGCTGGCGAGCGACACGGCGACGGCCATGCTCAGCGTGCGCAGGATGATGTCGAAGTTCGACGGCTGGAACAGCGCTGCGAAGTTCGCCAGGGTCAGGTCGGGGGTGACCGCCATGGTGAAGTCATCGAAGGTGTAGAAGCCTTGCCACAGCAGCACCAGCAGCGAGCCGAGATAAATTGCACCGAACCACAGCAGCGGCGGCACCAGCAGCAGGGACAGGTAAAAATTCGGTCGGCGATACAGCAGGTTGGAAAACCTGCGCAACGGCGAACCGCCGGCCGGGGTTTGAGGGATAGCCACGCTGGTCATCTCACACCCCACCGACAACGTTGTCGTGCAGCGGGACCATCGCCTCGCGCGCCCAGCGTGCGCTGATGCGTTGCCCGGTCTGGTGCTGGGCGCTGACGTCCAGCCACTGCACGTTGGCCTGGCTGATGTTCAGGGTCTGGCCGTTTTCCAGTTTCAGTTCATAGCGCGTGGCGCTGCCCTGGTACTGAATGTCGTGGAGCAAGCCGCTGACTTCAATCTCGTGGCTGGCCAGCGGGCCTTCGGCAAAACGCACGTGTTCCGGGCGAATCGAAAACGGCTGTGGATTGCCACTCAATTGCTTGGCCAGATCGCCGCGAATCACGTTGGACGTGCCGACGAATTCCGCGACGAACGTGGTGGCCGGTTTCATGTACAGGTTACGCGGGGTGTCGACCTGCTCGATGCGTCCTTTGTTGAACACTGCCACACGGTCGGACATCGACAGCGCTTCAGTCTGGTCGTGGGTGACGAAGATAAAGGTGATGCCGAGCTGGCGTTGCAGCTTCTTCAACTCACTCTGCATCTGTTCGCGCAGCTTCAGATCGAGAGCGCCCAACGGCTCGTCGAGCAGCAGCACGCGAGGGCGATTGACCAGGGCGCGGGCCAGGGCCACACGCTGGCGCTGGCCGCCGGACAGTTGCACCGGTTTGCGCTCGCCGTAACCGCCGAGGGCAACCATGTCGAGGGCTTCTTCGGCACGTTTCTGCCGTTCGGCTTTACCGACGCCTTTGACTTTCAAGCCATAGGCGACGTTGTCGAGCACGTTCATGTGCGGGAACAGCGCGTAATCTTGAAACACCGTGTTGACGTCACGCTCATACGGCGGCAGTCCGGCGGCTTCCTCGCCATGAATTCGGATAGAGCCAGCGCTCGGTTGTTCGAAACCGGCGATCAGGCGCAAACAGGTGGTTTTGCCCGAGCCGGAAGGGCCCAGCATGGAGAAGAACTCGCCGTCCTGGATATCGATGGAAACCCGGTCAACGGCCTTCACTTCGCCGAACTGACGGGAAACGTTGGTGAACTGGACTGCAAGCGTCATGGTGCGGTGCTCCAAAAAGGCGAGGGCCGTCACAGCGGCCCTGCCTGGACTTCTGAAAAATCTGAATCAACTTTCTGGTTGGAAAACTTATTGTGGCGAGGGAGCTTGCTCCCGCTGGAGTGCGCAGCACTCCCAAAAGGACTGATGCGGTCTCTCTGATAGACCGCATTAACTGGTTTTGGGGCAGCTTCGCCACCCAGCGGGAGCAAGCTCCCTTGCCACAGGGGCCGGTGGGTTAGCGGCCGCCCATAATCGCGATGTAGTCCTGGGTCCAGCGGCTGTAAGGCACGAACTTGCCCCCTTCAGCCTGCGGGGTTTTCCAGAAGGCGATTTTCTCGAACTGGTCGAAGCCGTTGGTCTTGCAGCCTTCGGCACCCAGCAATTCACTGCCGGTACAGGCCGCTGGCACCGCTGGCAACGAACCGAACCAGGCCGCCACATCACCCTGGACTTTCGGTTGCAGTGACCAGTCCATCCATTTGTAAGCGCAGTTCGGGTGCTTGGCTTCGGCGTGCAACATCGTGGTGTCGGCCCAACCGGTGGCGCCTTCTTTCGGGATGGTCGAGGCGATCGGTTGTTTCTCGTTGATCAGGCCGTTGACCTGATACGGCCAGGCGCTGGACGCGACCACGCCTTCGTTTTTGAAGTCACTCATCTGCACGGTGGTGTCGTGCCAGTAGCGATGGATCAACGGCTGCTGGGCGCGCAACAGATCGAGTACCGCCTTGTACTGGGCTTCGGTGAGTTGGTACGGGTCCTTGATGCCCAGTTCCGGCTTGGTGCTTTTCAGGTACAGCGCCGCGTCGGCGATGTAGATCGGGCCGTCGTAAGCCTGCACGCGGCCCTTGTTGGCCTTGCCGTCCGGCAGGTTCTGCGCATCGAACACCACGCCCCAGCTGGTCGGCGCAGTTTTGAATACGTTGGTGTTGTACATCAGCACGTTCGGGCCCCACTGATACGGGGTGCCGTAGGTCTGCTTGTTGACCACGTACCACGGCGCATCTTTGAGGCGTGGGTCGAGGCTTTTCCAGTTCGCAATCAACGCGGTGTTGATCGGCTGCACACGCTTGCCGACGATCAACCGCAACGAGGCATCGCCTGACGCCGTCACCAGGTCATAACCGCCCTTGGCCATCAGGCTGACCATTTCATCGGAAGTCGCCGCAGTCTTCACATTGACCTTGCAGCCGGTTTCCTTCTCGAAACCGGTCACCCAGTCGTAGGCCTTGTCGCTTTCGCCACGTTCGATGTAGCCGGGCCACGCCACGATATCCAGCTGGCCTTCGCCGGCACCGACGGCTTTCAGTGGTTCGGCGGCCTGGAGACTGGCGCTGGCCAGCAGCGCCGTGGTGATTGCACTGAGCAGTGCGGTCTTGTGCACGAACATGGGGATTCCCTCTTCTTTAATTATGGTCGGGGCAGTTGTGAACGTGGTGAAGCATGCCGTTAGCGGCTTGTTATTAGCGTAGTCAGAGATGCTGTCCGTGGCGCGCCATGATGTGCCGCACCACGCTGTAGTCCTGAAGCGAATCGCTGGATAAGTCTTTGCCATACCCGGACCGCTTGAGGCCGCCGTGGGGCATTTCGCTGACCAGCATGAAATGGCTGTTGATCCAGGTGCAGCCGTACTGCAACCGCGCCGCGACCTGCATGGCCTTGTCGAGGTTCTGCGTCCAGACCGAGGAGGCGAGGCCGTATTCCGAATCGTTGGCCCAGTCCACGGCTTGTTCGAGCTGATCGAAACGGGTCACGGTGACCACCGGCCCGAATACTTCGCGCTGGACGATCTCGTCGCTCTGCTTGCAACCGGCCAGCAGCGTCGGCTGGTAATAGAAGCCGGCACCGGAATGCACCGCCGCGCCGGTCACCCGCTCGATGTGCGGCTGGCCGAGGGCGCGCTCGACGAAACTGGCCACGCGGTCGCGCTGGCGGGTGCTGATCAGCGGGCCGATTTCGTTGTCGGCGTCGCGTTTACCGGCAAAGCGCAGGCTGCTGACCGCCGCGCCGAGTTCCGCCACCAGGCGGTCGTGAATCCCGGCCTGTGCATAAATCCGGCAAGCCGCGGTGCAATCCTGCCCCGCGTTGTAATAACCGTAAGTGCGCACGCCTTCGACCACGGCTTGAATGTCGGCATCGTTGCAGACGATCACCGGCGCTTTGCCGCCGAGCTCAAGGTGCGTGCGCTTGAGGGTTTTTGCTGCAGCCTGGAGGATTTTCTGCCCGGTGACGATATCGCCGGTCAGCGACACCATGCGCACTTTGGGATGGCTGACCAAGTGGCTGCCGACGCCTTCGCCGCCGCCGCAGACGATGTTGATCACGCCGCGTGGAAGGATCTCGGCCAACGCCGGCGCCAGGGCCAGAATCGACAGCGGCGTGTGTTCGGACGGTTTGAACACCAGCGTATTGCCGGCGGCGAGGGCCGGGGCGATTTTCCACGCGGCCATCATGATCGGGTAGTTCCACGGCGCAATCGAGGCGACCACGCCAATCGGATCGCGCCGGACCATGCTGGTGTAGCCCGGCAGGTATTCGCCGCTGAGCTGGCCGGTCTGGCAACGCACGGCGCCGGCAAAGAAGCGGAACACATCGACCGTCGCGCTCAAGTCGTCCTGACGGGCCAGGTGCAACGGTTTGCCGCAATTCAGCGATTCGAGTCGGGCGAGGAGGTCGGCTTGTTTTTCGATGGCGTTGGCGATGTCCAGCAACAGGTTCGAGCGTTGCTGCGGTGTGGTCCGCGACCAGCCGGCAAAGGCGCGGTGGGCGGCAAGGATGGCGGCTTCGACTTGCTCGGTGCTGGCTTCGGCGATGTGAGTCAGCACTTCCCCGGTGGCGGGGTTGAGGATCGGCTCGACAAAACCCTGACCCGCGACCAATTCGCCATCGATCAACAACGCGGTGAACAACGGGGTCTGCGCGCCAGCCATTTTTCGGGTTCTCTTTTCTTGTGTGGCCATGGTGCTCCCAGTGACTGGGCCCGGCCGTCTTATTGATTGAGCAAGACTAGTGCGCGGGCCCGAGGTCGACAAATTCTAAATACTGAAGGTGGCGTTCGATTAAATAGATGGCTTGCGCCCGCCGTGGGGTTGTTCGCGGGCCACGGTCAAAAACGGGTCCACCAACGCCGGACGCGCCGTGCCACGACGCCATGCCAGGCCGACGTCGAGGGTCTGGCTCAGGTCGGCAATCGGGCGGGCTTCGATGATGTCGCCCTCCAGTGACCAGGGGCGGTAGGTCATGTCGGGCTGGATCGATACACCCAGACCTGCGGCCACCAGGCTCCGAACGGCTTCCGTCGACGCGGTTTTCAGGGTGATGCGCGGTTGCAGCCCGGCACCGCTCCACATGCGGTGGGCGTTGCGGTCCATTTCGTCGACGTTGAGCTGAATCAGTGGTTCGCGGGCCACATCGGCAAGGTTGATGCTGTCGTGTTCCAGCAGCGGATGCTGAGCCGGCAACCACAACCGGTGGGGCGAATGAGTCAGCACTTCAGTCTGCAAGGCATGGCGGTCTTCGAGGTTGGACAGGATCAGCACGCCGACATCGATCTCACCGCTGACCAGCAAATGTTCGATGTACGGGCGCTCATCCTCCATCACCCGAATCTCGACATTGGGGTAGGCGCGCTGGAAACGGGTGAGCAAATCCGCAAGGTAATAACCGGCCACCAGGCTGGTCACGCCGATGATCAGCTGCCCGGCGACCTGATCGGTGCTTTGTTGCAGGCTGCGTTTGGCGTTGTCCACCGTGGCCAGAATCAGGTGCGCCTGGCGCAGGAATTGGTGGCCCTGATGGGTCAGGCTCATGCCCTTGGCGTGTCGGTTGAACAGGCCGACGCCAATCTCCTCTTCCAGTTGCTGGATCGCCAGGGTCAAGGTTGATTGGGAAATGAACGCGGTTTGCGCGGCGGCGGAGATCGATCCGGTCTCGGCCACGGCGATGAAGTGACGGATCTGACGCAAGGTCATCATGGGGAGTTACCCGGTGGGCGGTTTTTATAGATTCGCTTGAGTGTATATCGCTTTAATCGATGGCCCGTTTTTTTCAGGCAACATCCAGAAGCACTCTCGTCCCCGGTCGCCGGGCACTTTCGTTCTAGGCTGGTGGCCTTATGTGTCCGGTTAACCCCTTTCGTGGAGGCGGCAAAATGAATACGCGTGGATTGCTCGATCAACTACTCAAGTCCGGTCAGGACCTGATGAAGAACAAGGCCGGCGCAAATCAAAACAAGTCGTCCAGCGGTGGATTGGGCGGATTGCTCGGTGGCAGCGGTGGTTCGGGCGGCCTCGGCGGTTTGCTCTCAGGCGCGGGCGGTGGTGCCTTGGCGGCTGGTGCCATGGGCCTGTTGCTCGGCAGCAAAAAGGCCCGCAATGTCGGCGGCAAAGTCGCCATCTACGGTGGTCTCGCGGCGCTCGGCGTGATTGCCTACAAGGCTTACGGCAACTGGCAGGCCCAGCAGGGCACCGCGCCGAAGACCGAGCCGCAAACACTCGACCGCCTGCCACCTGCGCAGGTTGAGTTGCACAGCCAGGCGATTCTCAAGGCATTGGTGGCTGCGGCCAAAGCCGATGGCCACGTTGATGATCGCGAGCGTGCATTGATCGAAGGCGAATTCACCAAGCTCGACAACGATCAGGAATTGCAGCAGTGGCTGCATGCCGAACTCAGCAAGCCGCTCGACCCGACAGAAGTCGCCCGCGCGGCCAGCACGCCGGAAATGGCGGCTGAGATGTACATCGCCAGCGTGATGCTGGTGGATGAGGAGAGCTTCATGGAGAAGTCCTACCTGGATGAACTGGCACGGCAGTTGAAGCTGGAGCCGGGATTGAAGGCGGAGCTGGAAAAGCAGGTGCGGCAGGCTTCCCTTTAATTGCGCAGTCAGGTCAGTTAAACCGTGTCATCGTTTTTCGCGAGCAGGCTCGCTCCCACAAAGGACCGCGTTCGATTGATCAACCCGGTCAATGGAGCGAGCCTGCTTGCGAAGGCGTTTGCTTGTCTCATCCCGTGATCCATTCACCGCACGCGCCTGCCAATTCGCTTTCATCGCGACGAAATAGAAGCATGACACCCGTCTTATAAATGAAACACCCTCAGCTATACTCCCCGGCATTTGAATCGCCCGAGGATTGACCCGTGAAGAACTGGACGTTGCGCCAACGCATCTTGGCGAGCTTTGCGGTGATTATCGCCATCATGTTGTTGATGGTGGTTGTCTCCTATTCGCGGCTCTTGAAGATTGAGGTCAGCGAAGCCAGTGTGCGTGAGGACGCGTTGCCCGGGTTGTATTACAGCTCGATGGTTCGCAGTGCCTGGGTCGACACGTACCTTCGAACCCAGGAGATGCTCGGTTTGAAAGAGGGGCAGGGTTTCAGCGCAGAAGAAGCCGACAGCTTCAAAAGCTTCGAAGCTCATCTGCAGGAGCAAATGAAGAACTACCAGGCCACCGTCACCACGGATGAAGACAAGGTCGAATACGCCGTTTTTGAAAAACTCCATGCCGATTACAACAAGGTCCTGGCCGCTGTGCTCGACTTGCACAAGCGCAATCAGGGAGCCGACGCGATCAAACTGTTCAACGAGCAACTGACCCCGGCCTGGACCGCAGGTCGCATGAAGCTCAATGACATCATCCGCGAAAACAAAGCGGTCGCCGACCAGGACATCGCGGCCATTGATGACGCCGTGATCACCGCGAAAGTCATCATGGGCATTTCCCTGTTGGTCGCGGTATTGGCCGCCGGCCTCTGCGGTTTGCTGTTAATGCGCGCGATCATGGCGCCGATGAACCGGATTGTGCAGATCCTCGAAATCATGCGCACTGGTGATCTCAGCGGCCGTCTGAACCTGGAACGCAAAGACGAATTCGGGGCCGTGGAAACCGGCTTCAACGACATGATGACCGAACTCACCTCGCTCGTGTCCCAGGCCCAACGCTCCTCCGTCCAGGTCACCACGTCGGTGACCGAAATCGCCGCCACCTCCAAGCAACAACAAGCCACCGCCACCGAAACCGCCGCCACCACCACCGAAATCGGCGCGACGTCCCGCGAAATCGCGGCCACCTCCCGTGATCTGGTGCGCACCATGACCGAAGTCTCCACCGCCGCCGACCAGGCCTCGGTCGCGGCCGGGTCCGGGCAGCAAGGCCTGGCGCGCATGGAGGAGACCATGCACTCGGTGATGGGCGCGGCCGATCTGGTCAACGCCAAACTGGCGATCCTCAACGAGAAGGCCGGCAACATTAACCAGGTGGTGGTGACCATCGTCAAAGTCGCCGATCAGACTAATCTGCTTTCTCTGAATGCCGCGATCGAAGCCGAAAAGGCGGGTGAATACGGGCGCGGATTTGCCGTGGTCGCCACCGAAGTGCGGCGTCTGGCGGATCAGACCGCCGTGGCCACGTATGACATCGAGCAAATGGTCCGTGAAATCCAGTCGGCGGTGTCGGCCGGGGTCATGGGCATGGACAAGTTCTCCGAAGAAGTGCGGCGCGGCATGTCTGAAGTGCAACAGGTCGGCGAGCAGTTGTCGCAGATCATCCACCAGGTTCAGGCGCTGGCGCCGCGGGTGTTGATGGTCAACGAAGGCATGCAGGCGCAGGCCACCGGCGCCGAACAGATCAACCACGCGCTGGTGCAGTTGGGTGATGCCAGCAGCCAGACCGTCGAGTCCCTGCGCCAGGCCAGTTTCGCCATTGACGAGCTGAGCCAGGTGGCCGTCGGGCTGCGGGGCGGCGTCTCGCGATTCAAAGTCTGATGAGCGAACTCGCGGCCAAACACAGCACGGTGATGCCGGCCAGACAGGCGTTGTTTCTGCTGTTTCGCATCGGCAACGAGCGTTATGCCTTGCAGGCGCGCGAGGTGGCCGAGGTGCTGCCGCGTCTGCCATTGAAGCCGATTGCCAAGGCGCCTGACTGGGTCGCCGGGGTGTTTGCCTATCGCGGCGCGGTGGTGCCGGTGATCGACCTCAGCGCGCTGACCTTTGGCGAGCCGGCGCAATCGCGCACCAGCACACGGCTGGTGCTGGTGCACTATTGGCCGGACGAGCAGACGCCTTCACAGTTGCTCGGACTGATTCTTGAGCAGGCCACCGACACCTTGCGTTGCAATCCGGCGGACTTTAAGCCCTATGGCCTGGACAATCGCCAGGCGCCGTACCTGGGGCCGGTCCGTGAAGATGCCCAAGGCTTGCTGCAATGGGTGCGGGTGGCCGATCTGCTCGATGAACAGGTGCGCGCGCTGCTGTTTCCTTCGCCACCGCTGGCCCCGGCGCTGCTTGAGGATGGGCCATGAGCAGCGATCAGCGGTTCTTCGATTTCCTCAAGGAACGCATCGGCCTCGACGTGACGTCGGTGGGGCCGGCAATCATCGAGCGCGCGGTGCGCCAGCGCAGCACCGCCTCCAGGGTGCTGACGGCCGATGAGTATTGGCACACATTGCAAGGTTCACAGGACGAACAGCAGGCGTTGATCGAAGCGGTGATCGTTCCCGAGACCTGGTTCTTCCGCTACCCGGAATCCTTCGCAACCCTGGCGAAACTGGCCATCCAGCGTTTAGCCGACATCAATTACATGCGCGCGCTGCGGATTCTCAGTCTGCCGTGCTCCACGGGCGAGGAGCCGTACTCCATCGCCATGGCCTTGCTCGATGCCGGACTCAAGCCGCATCAGTTCAAGGTCGAAGGCATGGACGTCAGCCCGCTGTCGGTGGAAAAAGCCAAGCGTGCGCTGTACGGCAAGAATTCGTTTCGTGGCCAGGACGTCGAATTTCGCGAGCGGCATTTCAGCGCCGAAGAAGACGGCTACCGCCTCAACGAGCGAGTGATTGAACAGGTGCGTTTGCAAGTCGGTAATCTGCTGGATCCGGCGCTGCTGGCCAGCGAGCCACCCTATGATTTTGTGTTCTGCCGCAACCTGCTGATCTATTTCGATCTGCCTACCCAGCAACAAGTCTTCGAAGTGCTCAAGCGCCTGACCCATGTCGACGGCGTGCTGTTTATCGGCCCGGCCGAAGGCAGTTTGCTCGGTCGATTCGGCATGCGCTCGATTGGCATCCCGCAGTCGTTTGCCTTCAGTCGTCAGCGTGCGCCCGAGCCTCTGCCAGTCTTTGTTCCGACACCGCTGCCAGTGCGTCAGCCGGTGCGTAGCGTGACTCCGCCGCCCGTGCGCCATCGTCCGTTCGCAACGCTCACTCCGCCGGCCGTCACGCCAAAAGCTTCGGACGCTGCCGCCTTGCTGGCCAACATCGCTGCCCTCGCCAACGAAGGCAAAAGTGCCGAAGCTCGCGCCGCCTGTGAAGGTTATTTGCGCAGCCACGAGCCTGTGGCCCAGGTGTTTTATTGGCTGGGGTTACTCAGCGATGTCGCTGGTCGAGCCCTCGAAGCCCAGGGATTTTATCGCAAGGCCCTGTACCTCGAACCGCAACATCCCGACGCGTTGATGCACCTGGCAGCCTTGCTGCAATCCCAGGGCGACACGGCGGGTGCGAAAAGATTGCAGGACCGCGCCGCCCGCAGCGAACGCGCCGCCGACAGTGAGCGTAAACGATGAACGCCTCCGACACTTTGAACCTCACCCATAAAGATGCCCAGGCCATCGATGACTGCTGGAACCGCATCGGAATCCACGGCGACAAGTCCTGCCCGCTGCTGATCGAACACATTCACTGCCGCAACTGCGCGGTGTATTCCGCCGCGGCCACGCGCTTGCTCGACCGCTACGCCTTGCAACAGGACGATCGCGAGCAGGTCTCGGTGGCGGTGGAAATCGACGTGAAAACCCGCTCGCTGCTGATGTTTCGACTTGGCGAAGAATGGCTGGGCCTGGCCACTCGCAGCCTGGTCGAAGTGGCACCGCTGCAAGCGATTCATTCGTTACCGCACCAGCGCTCTCGGGCCTTGCTCGGCGTGGCGAATGTGCGCGGTGCGTTGGTGGCGTGCCTGTCGCTGGTGGAACTGCTCGGTCTCGATGGCACTGCCAGCGTGACGTCAGGCGCGCGCGTGATGCCGAGGATGCTGATCATCGCCGCCCACGGCGGGCCAGTGGTGGTGCCGGTGGACGAAGTGGACGGGATTCACGCCATCGACGAGCGCATTCTCGAGGCCGCCTCGCAGTCCGGCACCCAAGCCAGCGCCAGATACACCCGGGGCGTGTTGCAATTCAAGGGGCGCAGCCTGCGTTGGCTGGATGAAGAACAGCTATTGTCCGCCGTGACCCGGAGCCTCACATGACCCCCGAGCAAATGCGCGACGCCTCGTTGCTGGAGCTGTTCAGCCTCGAAGCCGAAGCCCAGACCCAAGTGCTGAGCGCAGGTCTTCTGGCGCTGGAACGCGATCCGACCCAGGCCGATCACCTCGAGTCGTGCATGCGCGCGGCTCACTCGCTCAAAGGCGCGGCGCGGATTGTCGGGGTTGATGCCGGCGTCAGCGTCGCCCATGTGATGGAAGATTGCCTGGTCAGCGCGCAGGAAGGGCGCCTGTACCTGCGGCCCGAGCACATTGATGCCTTGCTGCAAGGCACTGATTTGCTGATGCGCATTGCGACGCCGAGTAACAATCCCGAATCGGCGGATATCGAGGCCTATGTGGCACTGATGGCGCGGTTGCTGGATCCAAATGCGCTGGCCGCGCCGATCAGCACGCCGATCGCCCCGTTCATGACCGAGTCCGAGCCGGAGCCTGAAGCACTCGCGCCCAAAGTCGAGGAACTGATTCCGGTCGCCGAACCGCCACCCGTCGAACCGCCGAGAAAGCTCCGGCGCACCACTGAAAATGGCGAACGCGTGTTGCGCGTCACGGCCGAACGCCTGAACAGCCTGCTCGACCTGTCGAGCAAGTCCCTGGTGGAAACCCAGCGACTCAAGCCGCACCTGGCCACGATGCAACGCCTCAAGCGCATGCAGAACAATGGCCTGCGGGCGCTGGAAAACCTCAACGTCCACCTCAAGGAACATGCCTTGAGCCTCGAAGCTCAGGAGGCCCTGGGCGATGCCCGGCGGCTGCTGGCCGAAGCGCAGCAATTGCTGGTGGAAAAAAACGCCGAACTGGACGAGTTTGCCTGGCAGGCCAGTCAGCGGGCGCAGGTCTTGTACGACACTGCGCTGGCCTGTCGCATGCGGCCGTTTGCCGACGTGTTGAGCGGGCAAGTGCGCATGGTCCGCGACCTCGGTCGCAGCCTCGGTAAACAGGTGCGGCTGGAGATCGAGGGCGAGAAAACCCAGGTCGATCGCGACGTCCTGGAAAAGCTCGAAGCGCCGCTGACGCATTTGCTGCGCAACGCTGTCGATCACGGCATCGAATCCCCCGAGCAGCGTTTGCTCGCCGGCAAGCCTGAAGAAGGGCTGATTCGTCTGCGCGCCTCTCATCAAGCCGGTCTGCTGGTGCTGGAATTGAGCGATGACGGTCACGGCGTCGATCTGGAAAAGGTCCGTCGCAGCATCATCGCGCGGCAATTATCCCCGGCTGAAACTGCCGCGCAGCTCAGTGAAGAAGAGTTGCTGACGTTCCTGTTTCTGCCGGGTTTCAGCCTGCGCGACCGGGTCACCGAAGTGTCCGGTCGCGGTGTCGGCCTGGACGCGGTTCAGCACATGGTCCGTCAGTTACGCGGCGCGGTGGTGCTGGAGCAGACCGCAGGCGAGGGCAGCCGCTTTCATCTCGAAGTGCCGCTGACGCTGTCGGTGGTGCGCAGTCTGGTGGTGGAAGTCGGTGACGAGGCGTATGCGTTCCCGCTGGCGCACATCGAGCGCATGTGCGACCTGGAGCCGGCGGACATTGTGCAGGTCGAAGGGCGCCAGCACTTCTGGTACGAAGGCCGGCATGTCGGGCTGGTCGCTGCCAGTCAGCTGTTGCAGCGTCCGACGGGTGCGAGCAGTCAGCAAACCCTGAAAGTCGTGGTGATCCGCGAGCGCGAGGCGATTTACGGGGTGGCGGTCGAGCGGTTTATCGGCGAGCGGACATTGGTCGTATTGCCGCTGGACGAACGTCTGGGCAAGGTGCAGGACATTTCCGCCGGGGCCTTGCTCGACGACGGGTCGGTCGTGCTGATCGTCGACGTCGAAGACATGCTGCGCTCGGTGGACAAGCTGCTCAACACCGGGCGTCTGGAGCGGATTGCCCGTCAGGGCAGCCAGGCCGTCGAAGCGGCCCGCAAACGGATTCTGGTGGTCGACGATTCGTTGACCGTTCGCGAGTTGCAGCGCAAGTTGCTGCTCAATCGCGGCTACGACGTGGCCGTAGCGATCGACGGTATGGATGGCTGGAACGCGCTGCGTTCGGAGGATTTCGATCTGCTGATCACCGACATTGATATGCCGCGCATGGACGGCATCGAACTGGTGTCTTTACTGCGCCAGGATAATCGCCTGCAATCGCTGCCGGTTATGGTGGTGTCCTATAAAGACCGCGAAGAAGACCGTCGTCGTGGACTGGACGCCGGAGCCGACTATTATCTAGCCAAAGCCAGTTTTCATGACGACGCCCTGCTTGATGCAGTGGTTGAGCTCATCGGAGGAGCGCGGGCATGAAAATAGCGATCGTCAACGACATGCCCATGGCGGTTGAGGCCCTGCGCCGCGCCCTGGCATTCGAACCGGCGCATGAAGTGGTCTGGGTCGCCGGCAATGGCGCGGAGGCGGTGCAGCGTTGCGCCGAAAATACCCCGGACCTGATCCTGATGGACCTGATCATGCCAGTGATGGACGGTATCGAGGCCACCCGGCGGATCATGGCCGACACTCCCTGCGCCATCGTCATTGTCACGGTTGACCGTCAGCAGAACGTGCACCGGGTGTTCGAGGCCATGGGCCACGGTGCGCTGGACGTGGTCGACACCCCGGCCCTCGGTGCCGGCAATGCCCAGGAGGCCGCAGCGCCGTTGTTGCGCAAGATCATGAACATCGTCTGGCTGATTGGTGACAAGGGCAATCGTGAGCGATCGGCCCCCAGCCCGCTGCGTAGCTCGGCCTCGCGCCAGCGCCTGATTGCGATCGGCTCGTCGGCAGGCGGCCCAGCGGCGCTGGAAGTCTTGCTGAAAGGTCTGCCACGGGATTTTTCGGCCGCGATCGTGCTGGTGCAACATGTTGACCAGGTGTTCGCCGCCGGCATGGCCGAATGGCTCAGCAGCGCCAGCGGCCTGAAGGTGCGCCTGGCTCAGGAAGGCGAGCCTCCTTTGGCCGGCACAGTGTTGCTGGCGGGCACCAACCACCATATTCGCTTGCTGAAAAACGGCACGCTGGCCTATACCGCCGAACCGGTCAACGAGATCTATCGGCCCTCGATCGACGTGTTTTTCGAGAGCGTGGCCAGTTACTGGAATGGCGATGCCGTGGGCGTATTGCTCACCGGCATGGGACGCGACGGCGCGCAGGGGCTTAAACTCATGCGCCAACAGGGCTACCTGACCATCGCGCAGGACCAACAAAGCAGTGCGGTTTACGGAATGCCGAAAGCGGCAGCGGCCATCGACGCCGCCGTGGAAGTTCGCCCACTGGACAAGATAGCGCCACGATTGCTGGAGATTTTCCCAAAATGAAGACTTTTCGCAGCAATCCTGGCCCAAGCAGTATTCAGGTGACCGCACATGACTGACCTACAGCTCGACGACTTCAAGACCGACGAAAACGCCGCCATGGTGTTGCTGGTGGACGATCAGGCGATGATCGGCGAGGCGGTGCGTCGCGGGTTGTCGAATGAAGACAATATCGACTTCCACTTCTGCGCCGATCCACACCAGGCCATTGCGCAGGCGATCCGCATCAAGCCAACGGTGATCCTGCAGGATCTGGTGATGCCCGGGCTGGACGGCCTGAGCCTGGTACGTGAGTACCGTAATCATCCGGCGACCAAGAACATTCCGATCATTGTCCTGTCGACCAAGGAAGACCCGCTGATCAAGAGCGCGGCGTTCGCGGCCGGGGCCAATGATTACCTGGTCAAGCTGCCGGACAACATCGAGCTGGTGGCGCGAATTCGCTACCACTCGCGGTCCTACATGACGCTGTTGCAGCGCGATGCGGCCTACCGCGCGTTGCGGGTCAGCCAGCAGCAGTTGCTCGACACCAACCTGGTGTTGCAGCGGTTGATGAACTCCGACGGCTTGACCGGGCTCTCGAACCGCCGGCACTTCGACGAATACCTGGAGCTGGAATGGCGCCGCTCCCTGCGTGATCAGAGCCAGCTGTCGCTGCTGATGATCGATGTCGACTACTTCAAGTCCTACAACGACAGCTTTGGCCACCTCGAAGGCGATGAAGCCCTGCGTAAAGTCGCGACCGCGATTCGCGACGCGAGCGCCCGGCCCTCGGACCTGCCAGCCCGTTACGGCGGGGAAGAGTTCGCCTTGGTGTTGCCCAACACCACGCCGGGCGGGGCGCGGCTGGTGGCGGAAAAACTCCGCCTCACCGTGGAAGCGCTGAAGATTCCGCACATTGTCCCCAGCGAAGGCTCTGGCCTGACCATCAGCATCGGCCTGTCGACCATGATCCCGCAGCCGGGCAGCGATTGCCGGCAACTGATCTCGGCGGCGGACAAGGGGCTTTACCTGGCGAAGAACAATGGGCGCAATCAGGTGGGCATCGAGTAGCGGACGACCGAGATTGCGAATATTGATCTCTTGGATGGCAAATACCCCCAGTGGCGAGGGAGCTTGCCCCGCTGGGCCACGAAGCGGCCCCTCTTCTGCGCAAAAAGAAGGGGACTGCTGCGCAGTCCAACGGGAGCAAGCTCCCTCGCCACAGATTACTCGGCGTCCGCTTTAATCATTCGCCCCTAAAGCCGCCAGGCGGGCTGCCGTGACAGCTTGATTACGTTATACTCGCCGGCTTTCAAAAGTTCGCCAACGAGTGCTGCCCGCCATGGAAATCAACCCGATCCTTAACAGTATCAAGGACCTGTCCGAGCGCTCCGAAACTATTCGGGGGTATCTTTGACTACGATCAAAAGCATGAGCGTCTGACTGAAGTCAATCGCGAGCTTGAAGATCCGGCTGTCTGGAACAACCCGTCGTACGCTCAGGAACTGGGCCGCGAGCGGTCGCTGCTGGCTCAGATCGTCGAAACTCTCGACGAAATGCACAGCGGTCTGGCCGATGCCAAAGATTTGCTGCTGATGTCCGCCGAAGAAGAAGACCAGGCCGCCGTCGATGACGTCGCTGCCGAAGTCGAGCGCCTGCGCGAGTCGCTGGAAAAACTCGAATTCCGTCGCATGTTCAGCGGTGAGATGGACGCCAACAACGCCTACCTGGACATCCAGGCCGGCTCCGGCGGCACCGAGGCCCAGGACTGGGCCAACATCCTGCTGCGCATGTACCTGCGCTGGGCTGACAAACGCGGTTTCGACGCGACCATCATGGAACTGTCGGCCGGTGAAGTCGCCGGGATCAAGGGCGCCACGGTCCACATCAAGGGCGAATACGCCTTTGGCTGGCTGCGCACCGAGATCGGCGTGCACCGTCTGGTGCGCAAGAGCCCGTTCGACTCCGGCAACCGCCGCCACACCTCGTTCTCGGCCGTGTTCGTGTCGCCGGAAATCGATGACAACATCGAAATCGACATCAACCCGTCGGACCTGCGCATCGACACCTACCGCTCCTCCGGTGCCGGTGGTCAGCACGTAAACACCACCGACTCGGCCGTACGTATCACCCACGTACCGACCAACACCGTGGTCAGCTGCCAGAACGAACGCTCCCAGCACGCCAACAAAGACACCGCGATGAAAATGTTGCGGGCGCGCTTGTACGAGCAGGAAGTGCAGAAACGCAACGCCGCCTCCCAGGCCCTGGAAGACACCAAGTCGGACATCGGCTGGGGTCACCAGATTCGCTCTTACGTGCTCGATGCGTCGCGAATCAAGGATTTGCGCACTAACATCGAACGCAGTGACTGCGACAAGGTGCTCGACGGCGATATCGACGAATACCTGGTGGCCAGCTTGAAACAAGGGCTTTAACGCACGCCCTGCGGGGGTCAATACGACCCTGTAGGAGCGAGGCTTGCCCGCGAACCCCGGCGAATGCCGGGGGCAACGAACCTGATGGAATATTTAAAGACATGAGCGACCTACAACTCGACCCGCAAGCCCTGCAACAGGAAGAAAACTCCCTGATCGCCCTGCGCAAGGAAAAGCTTGCTGCCGAGCGCGCCAAGGGCAATGCCTTCCCCAACGACTTCCGCCGCGACAACTACTGCGAAGACTTGCAGAAACAGTACGCGGACAAGACCAAGGAAGAGCTGGCAGAGGCTGCAATCCCGGTCAAGGTTGCCGGTCGCATCATGCTCAACCGTGGCTCGTTCATGGTGATCCAGGACATGACCGGGCGCATCCAGGTTTACGTCAACCGTAAGACCCTGTCCGAAGACACCTTGGCCGCGGTGAAGACCTGGGACATGGGCGACATCATCGCAGCCGTTGGTACCCTGGCCCGTTCCGGCAAGGGCGACCTGTACGTTGAAATGACCGAAGTGCGCCTGCTGACCAAGTCGCTGCGCCCGCTGCCGGACAAGCACCACGGCCTGACCGACACCGAGCAGCGCTACCGTCAGCGTTACGTTGACCTGATCGTCAACGAAGAAGTGCGCCAGACCTTCCGCGTTCGTTCCCAAGTGATCGCGCACATCCGCAGCTTCCTGATGAAGCGTGACTTCCTCGAAGTCGAAACGCCGATGCTGCAAACCATCCCGGGTGGCGCAGCAGCCAAGCCGTTCGAGACGCACCACAACGCGCTGGACCTGGAAATGTTCCTGCGTATCGCGCCTGAGCTGTACCTCAAGCGCCTGGTGGTTGGCGGTTTCGAGAAAGTGTTCGAGATCAACCGCAACTTCCGTAACGAAGGCGTTTCGACGCGTCACAACCCTGAATTCACCATGTTGGAGTTCTACCAGGCGTACGCCGACTACGAAGACAACATGGACCTGACCGAAGAACTGTTCCGCGAACTCGCGCAGCTGGTCCTGGGCAGCACCGACGTGCCGTATGGCGACAAAGTGTTCCACTTCGGCGAACCGTTCGTGCGTCTGTCGGTGTTCGACTCGATCCTCAAGTACAACCCCGAGCTGACCGCTGACGACCTGACGGACATCGAGAAGGCTCGCGCCATCGCCAAGAAGGCCGGCGCCAAGGTGCTGGGCTTCGAAGGTCTGGGCAAGTTGCAGGTGATGATTTTCGAAGAACTGGTCGAGCACAAGCTGGAGCAGCCGCACTTCATCACTCAGTACCCGTTCGAAGTGTCGCCGCTGGCCCGTCGTAACGACGACAACCCAAGCGTCACCGACCGTTTTGAACTGTTCATCGGCGGCCGTGAAATCGCCAACGCCTACTCCGAGTTGAACGACGCGGAAGACCAGGCCGAGCGCTTCATGGCGCAGGTGGCCGACAAGGACGCGGGCGACGACGAAGCCATGCACTACGACGCCGACTTCGTTCGCGCGCTGGAGTACGGCATGCCGCCAACGGCCGGTGAAGGGATCGGTATCGATCGTCTGGTGATGTTGTTGACCAACTCACCGTCGATCCGCGACGTGATCCTGTTCCCGCACATGCGGCCACAAGCGTAAGTGTTTCAATAAAAAAGCCGCCTATAACAGGCGGCTTTTTATTGCCTGTCTGGTACAAACGTATCAAATGGTTACTTTTGAAGTTAGAGAGGAATACCTGTCGTGAACCGTGCAATTGCTCAAGAAGGTGCAGCGGGCGTCGCCACTGCGGTCGCTGAAAGCGTTCAGTACCAGGGCCGCAAGGCCAGCCGACAGGGCAGCGAGCAGCGTCGACAGGACATTCTCGATGCGGCGATGCGCATTGTCGTGCGCGATGGCGTGCGGGCCGTGCGTCACCGAGCGGTAGCGGCCGAGGCCGGTGTGCCGCTGTCGGCCACCACTTATTACTTCAAGGATATCGATGACTTGCTCACCGATACCTTCGCCCAGTACGTGGAACGCAGCGCCGCGTTCATGGCCAAGTTGTGGATCAATAACGAGGGCCTGCTGCGCGAGATGGTGGTCAGCGGCGACGGCAGCCCCGAGTCGCGCTCGCAGCTGGCGGACGACATTGCGCGGTTGATGTCGGACTACGTTCACCGGCAGCTGATCAACCGTCGGGAGCACTTGATGGCCGAACAGGCGTTCCGCCAGGAAGCGCTGCTGAACCCGCGCCTTGCTGAGCTGGTACGTTCACATCAGCAGATTCTGCTCCAGGGCACATGCCAGCTTTTCCAGGTATTGGGTTCGCGCGAACCACAACAGGATGCCAAAGTGTTGACGGCGATTATCGGACGGATGGAATATCAGGGCCTGCTCAACGACGCCGAGCCTGTCGCCGAAGCCGAAATGCTCGGTATCCTGACCCGCTACATGCATTTGGTATTGGCGTCGGTGTAATTCCTGCGGGGCACTCGACCCTGTAGGAGCGAGGCTTGCCCGCGAAGGCGGTATAACATTCAACCTATGTGTTGACTGACACAACGCCTTCGCGGGCAAAACTCGCTCCTGCAAGGTCGGTGACCATTCGGGGCTGTGTGTTCATAGGGAGTGTTGAATGAAAGCCTGGCGTGTCGTTGTGATCGCCTTGTCGTTCCTGCTGCTCAGTGGCTGTCTGGTGACCTTCAGGGACCCACTGCCCGCCAGCGACCCCGCGCCCAAAGGTCTGCTCGGCAAATGGACCAGCACCAACGCCTGGGGCGAGCCGATGAACCTGGAGCTGACCCGTCTGGGCGACAGTCGTTACCAGGCGGTCAGCTACCTCAAGGCCAAACCCAAAGAGCGCGAGGCCTACCCCTTTACGGTGTCGCGCCACGGCAGCCGCTGGTACCTGTCGGCGAAGGTGCCGGCGCAGTTCGGCGGGCATTTCATCATCGCCGGGTTTGAACTGACCGATAAGCACGAATTGGTGGTCTACAACCTCGATCTCGAACAGATCAATCAAGCCCTCGGACAAAAAGTCCTGAGCGGTGAAGGTTTCGAGACCGATGATGGCGACGGCGTATTGATCAATAGCAGCATGGATCAGGTCTTTGCCTACCTGGATGACCCGGCCAATTCCGATGTCTTCGTCGAGGCCGTGCGCTATCAGCGCCTGGCCAAAGCCAACGTTAAATAAAGCCAGCACCTAACGGTTTTTCTACAGGAGTTTCGGGTGGACGATTACCAGCAGACGATACGCATTTTGTCCGATCGCATTGTGCTGGCGCAGACGCCGATTCGCGTCCTCGATGCGGTCAAGTGGGACGACAGCATCCGCAAGGGGTTCCTCAAGGCCAAGGGCAAGGAAATGCCCGCTGTAGATCGCGATTATTACCTCAATCGGCCGCTGTCGTTCGATTCCAGCAAAGTGAAGCTGGAGTTCCAGAACATTGAGCGTGACATCACCCGTCAGCTCGGCCAGTTCAACCCGGTCGGCCAAATCATGCGGCGCATGTGCAAGGAATACCGGATGGTGGTGCGCATGCTCGAAGCGCGCGGCACCGAAGATTTCGGCCTGATTTCCCAGGAGTTGTACGGCGCTGCTTCCGACGCGTTCCATGCCGGTGACCCGACCCTGTCCGACCTCGGCCTGATGCTCTCCGATTACCTGAACAACATCGATGGCCGGGGTGACCTGAAGGACGAGCCGAAAATCCTCACCGCCAAGGATGCCGTGCATTTGTTGCAAACCCGGCTGAGCAAAGTGTTTGGCGAGGCCGAAGAGACCATTCGGGTGTTCGAGTCCGACGGCATTGTCGCCGATGCGGCGGCCGGCGCCGACTACATCAAGATTCGCACCGACGCGATGTTCAACGAACGTGACGTGCGCGCCCTGGAAGTTCATGAAGGGCTGGTCCACGTCGGCACCACGCTCAACGGGCTGAACCAGCCGATCTGCACCTTCCTGTCCAAAGGCCCGCCGTCGTCGACGGTGACCCAGGAAGGGCTGGCGATCCTGATGGAAATCATCACCTTCGCGTCCTACCCGAGCCGCCTGCGCAAACTGACCAACCGCACCCGGGCCATTCACATGGTGGAGGAGGGCGCGGACTTCTTGCAGGTCTTCGAATTCTTCCGCGAGCAAGGCTTCGAAATGGCCGAAAGCTACGGCAATGCCAGCCGGGTGTTCCGTGGTTCGATACCGACCGGCCTGCCCTTTACCAAAGACTTGTCCTACCTCAAGGGCTTTATCATGGTTTACAACTACATTCAGTTGGCCGTGCGTAAGGGCAAGCTTGAACAGATTCCACTGCTGTTTTGCGGCAAGACCACGCTGGAAGACATGCGTACCTTGCGTCAGTTGGTGGACGAAGGGCTGGTGGTGCCGCCGAAGTATTTGCCGGATCAGTTCCGCGACCTGAACGCACTGTCGGCGTGGATGTGCTTCTCCAACTTCCTCAACCACCTGAGCCTGGACCGGATAGAAGCGGATTACTCCAACATTCTCTAACGATCACGAAATCCCCTGTGGGAGTGAGCCTGCTCGCGATAGCGGCCGAACATTCAACATTGATGTTGTCTGACACACCGCCTTCGCGAGCAGGCTCACTCCTACAGGGGAATGTGTTTCAACTCCAATTCTTGCGAGGTTTCAACGGATGAGAATCCTCGGCATCCTTTGCCTTCTTCTGACCCTGAGCGGTTGCAGCTCCCTGCTGTTCTACCCCGAGCCGGGCCAACTGTTCACCCCGGAAAAAGCCAAGCTCGACTACCGCGAAGTGACCCTGACCACCGCCGATGGCCTCAGGCTGAACGCCTGGTGGCTGCCGGCGAAAAAAGGTGTCGAGGTCAAGGGCACGGTGCTGCATCTGCACGGCAATGGCGGCAATCTGCCGATGCATCTGGGCGGCAGTTGGTGGTTGCCGGAGGAAGGCTATCAAGTGCTGTTGATCGATTATCGCGGTTACGGGTTGTCCGAAGGCGAACCGAGTCTACCGGCGATATATCAGGACATCGACGCCGCGTTCAAGTGGCTCGACCAGGCACCGGAAGTCAAAGGCAAGCCGTTGATCCTGCTGGGCCAGAGCCTCGGCGGTTCCATGGCGGTTCACTACCTGGTCCAACATCCCGAACGGCAGAAACAACTCAAGGCTTTCGTCCTCGACGGCGTGCCCGCCAGTTATCGCAGCATCGGCCGGTTCGCCCTGAGCAATTCCTGGCTGACCTGGGCGTTCCAGGTGCCGCTCTCGTGGCTGGTGCCGGACGGTGACAGCGCGATTAACTCCATGGCGCAGCTCAACGACGTACCGAAACTGATCTACCACAGCATCGACGATCCGATCGTGCCCCTTTCCAACGGCATCCGTCTGTATCAAGCTGCGCCGCCGCCACGCGTGCTGCAATTGACCCGCGGTGGTCATGTGCAGACATTTGCCGACCCGGTCTGGCGCAAGGTCATGCTGCGGTATCTCGACGACCCGCAGCATTTCAACGGCCTGCGCCGCTTGGGTGAAATCCCCAACTACCCGGCACCCCCGAATTCAGAAGATGAACCATCAGAGAGTCCGCAATGAGTGAAGAACGTAACGCCATCCCGCTGATCATCACCGGTATCTGCAGCATCCTCGGCACGGTGGGTGCCCTGTGGTTCTACGGCTACCTGCACTTCGCCAAACCGGAAGATGCGCTGCTGCTCAGCGACTTCACCATGATCAAGACCGTGCCGGGAGAGGACTACAAAGTCTCCCTGGAGCCTGCCTCGCAAGTGGCCCAGTGCATCGATGGCGTGCTGGTGATGTTTGACACTGAACAGAAAGGCCTGACGGGCGTCTTGGTCAACAACAAGAAAAAAGCCGTGCGCTGCATGGGCGAAGAAACTCCGCAGAAGCTGGAGCAGTAACCCGGTCCTGCATTCACTGAAGATCCTTGTAGGCGTGAGCCTGCTCGCGATAGCGGTTTAGCATTCAACACTTCTGTTGTCTGACACACCGCTATCG